>DASPKU010000001.1:300000-538975 GCA_035627955.1 Phycisphaerales bacterium | reverse complement strand
GGGGGGAGTTGCGGGGCGGGGGCGGTCGGGCGCGGGGCGGCGGTCTTGGGGCTGGCGGTGGTCATGTCGCATTCTACAATGAACCCGCACCGGAGCGCCCATGCAGTTGCACGGAGTTACTTTCCCGCCCGATGAAATCGCGTCGTTCTGCGCGCGACACGGCATCGCCAGACTGGCCCTTTTCGGCTCGATCCTGCGCGAGGACTTCTCGCCCGCCAGCGACATCGACGTGCTGGTGGAGTTCCTGCCGGGGCGCACACCCGGCCTCTTTGCTTTCGCGGGGATGCAGATGGAACTCACGGCGATGCTGGGCCGACGTGTGGACCTGCGCACGCCCGAGGACCTCTCGCGGTACTTCCGCAACGATGTGATGCGTCACGCGGTGGTCCAGTATGCCGCGTAGGGACCCGCCCGCCATCAGCGACCGCATCCGCGTCCAGCACATCCTGGAAGCCGCCCGCCATGTGGTGCAGTTCGTCCACGGACGTCGACGTGAGGACCTGGACACCGACCCGATGCTTCTGAGGGCGGTTCTGAACGCGCTCCAGGAGATTGGAGAAGCCGCGGCGCGGATGAGCGACGCCGGGCGCGCCCGTGTACCCGGCGTACCGTGGGGGCAGGTGGTGGAGACCCGTCACATCCTGGTGCATGTGTACTGGGGCGTGAACCGGACGAAGATCTGGGCGACGGCCACGCAGGACATGCAGCCGCTCATCGTGGCGATCGAGCAGGCGATCGTCAACTGGCCGCTGCCTGCAGATGACGAGCGGCCTCCGGTGTAGGTGCGTCGCGACGGTCAGCGTGGGCCGGCGATCTGCGTGTAGCTCTCCGGCCGCCGGTCCCGATAGAACTGCCACACGTTCCGCACCTCCTGGATCATGTCCAGGTCCAGGTCCGCGACCACGACCTCATCCTTGTCCCGCGAGGCCTGCGCGATGATCTGCCCGCGCGGGTTGCAGAAGTACGACTGCCCGTAGAACTCGCCGATGTTCCAGGGGGCCTCCGTTCCTACGCGGTTGATGGCCCCGACGTAGTACTGGTTGGCCACCGCGTGGGCGGGCTGCTCGAGTTTCCACAGGTACTCGCTGAGCCCCGCGACGGTGGCGGAGGGGTTGAAGACGATCTCGGCGCCATTCAGTCCCAGTTCGCGAGCGCCCTCGGGGAAGTGGCGGTCGTAGCAGATGTACACGCCGAGCTTGCCGAAGGGGGTTTCGAAGACCGGGTAGCCGCCGTTGCCGGGGGTGAAGTAGAACTTCTCCCAGAACCCGGGGTGGCAGTGGGGGATGTGGTGCTTGCGGTAGCGGCCCAGGTACTCGCCGGTGTGCGAGAGCACCGCGGCGGTGTTGTAGTAGGTCCCGCTGACCCTGCTGTCCTCCTCATAGATGGGCACGATGAGGACCATCCCGTGCTTCCTGGCCCGCTCCTGCATGAGCCTGATGGTGGGCCCGTCGGGGATGCGCTCGGCCGTCTGGTACCACTTCACGTGCTGCTCGGCGCAGAAGTAGGGCCCGTAGAAAATCTCCTGCAGGCAGCACACCTGCGCGCCTTTATCCGCGGCCTGGGCGATGAGCCCAAGGTGCTTCTCGATCATCGCCTCCTTGATCTTCTGGAGGTCGGCAGTGTCGGAAACCGGGTTGCTGGCCTGGATCAGGGCGGCGCGGGTCACTCTTGGCATGGTTTCAGTCTACGACGCGCCGGCGTGTTCACCACGCGGAATGAAGTGTTCACCACAGAGACACAGAGGCGCACAGAGGGGCACAGAGGAAGGCACGGGGCCTTTGAACGCGAAGGTCGCGAAGAGGAGCGAAGGCGCGAAGGTGGAATGGATCGGACTGTTCCAGCGGGACTGCCGCCCCCCCTCTTTCCGCTTCCCTCTTGGCGTCTTCGCTCCCCCCTCGCGACCTTCGCGTTCCAAGCTCGGGCTCCCGCAGGGCAGCGGGCCGTTACCAGAGGCCAGTAAACGGGCGGCGGGGGGCGGCGGCCGGGTTCCTGCCTTCCGAGAACCAATCTCGGAGGGGCGGAGGTTCAGTCCCTGACGGCAGCGGGCCGTCCACTGAGCGCAGCGGACCGGTCGCTGACGGCGGAGATTGAGTCTCCGCCGGCGGAGAATGGACTGCTGCCGCCCCGAACCCGCGTTTGCGGGCCAGGAACGCGGGTTTTGTCATTCCGGCACCGGCCTTCTCCGTACCGCAACCGAACAGATTGCGCCTCCGTCACTGCGTCACTCCGTCACTTTCCCACTTCCTCTACAGTCCCCGCCATGCTCACGGCCGAGAGCCGACCCCGCACCCTCTCCTGGCGTCATGCCGGCGCCCTCCTGTTCGGGGATTGGGGGACCAGCCGCCTGTACGTGCTGGGCCTGGCCTTCTACTACAGCGGGCACGCCTCGCTCCTCTACCTCGCCCTGATGTCGGTGATCATGGCCGCGGTTGCCTGGGCGTACACCATCGTGTGCCGGGCCTTCCCCGACGGCGGGGGCGTGTACACCGCGGCCCGGCCCATCAACCACACCCTGAGCGTCGTGGGCGGCACGCTGCTGCTGTGCAACTTCATGGTGACGGTCACGCTCTCGGCGGTGGACGGCTTCCACTACCTGGGCGTGCACGAGGACTACGTGGTGCCGGCGGTGATCGGCACGATTGCGCTGCTGGGGGCGGTGAACTGGCTGGGGGCCCGCAGCGCGGGACGCCTGGCCATCATCATTGCGGTGGTGTCGGTGGGGGCCTCGGCGATCATCGGCCTCCTGTGCGTGCCCTACCTGCGCGAGGGGCTGCAGAACTCCGTGGCGACGGTACCGGGGGTGAGCTCCGCGGGCGAGCGCTGGGAGGCGCTGGTGCGGATCGTGCTGGCGCTCTCGGGCGTGGAGGCGGTGGCCAACATCACCGGCATGATGAAGCAGCCGGTGGACCGCACCGCCAAGCGGACCATCTGGCCGGTGCTGGTCGAGGTCATCGTGCTGAACCTGGTGTTCGCGGTGGCCCTCAACGCCATCCACTCGCCCGTGCACGCGACGCGCTCGCCCGACACGGTAACCGTGCCCGCGACCGGCCAAGGGGCAGGGGGCAACGGCTCCGGGGCGGGGCCCACAGCTGCGGTGATGCAGCCCAGCGATCCGGCCGCTCCAGACTACGAGCACTACGAGGTCCACAACGGCGTCGATTCCGACAACGTCCCCGCGGAGGTGAGGCAGTACCGCGACACCGCCGTGAAGGGCCTGGCCACGGTGACGGCGTCGCGGTTCTTCGGCGACGGCGTGGGGCGGGTCTTCGGCATGGTGGCGGGCGTGGTGTTCGCCCTGCTGCTGCTGAGCGCGGCCAACACCGCCATCATGGCTATGGTCTCGGTGATCTATGCCCTGGCCCGCGACCGCGAGCTGCCGCCCAGCCTGGCCAAGCTCAACTACTCGGGCGTGCCCTGGCAGGGGCTGATCATCGCCTGCATCCTGCCCAGCGGCCTGGTGCTGCTGACCAGCGACGTCAAGACCCTGAGCGAGCTGTACGCCATCGGCGTGGTGGGCGCGATCGCGGTGAACCTGCTCTCCTGCGCGTACAACCGCGCGATCGAGGTGAAGCGCTGGGAGCGGTGGGGGCTGTGGGCCCTGGGCGGCCTCATGGCCGCGATCGAGATCACCATCGTGATCGCTAAGCCCAAGGCCACGCTCTTCGCGGGCATCTCGCTCGTCGTGGTCCTGGGAGCGCGATTCCTGCTGCGGCAGTTCCGCCACGCCCCGCCGGTGGTGCACGTGCCGCAGGAGGGCTGGCTCGCGCAGCTCCGCCAGGCACCGCCGAAGGTTCCAACCGGCGGCCCCCGCATCATGGTGGCCGTGCGAGGGCACGAGAACGTCCATTATGCGGTGGAGCGGGCCAGGAAGCGCGGAGCGGTGCTGTTTGCCATCTACGTGCGGGTGCTGCGCGTGCTGGACGTTCGTCCCGGCCAGATCCCGCAGATCGAGGACGACCCGCAGGCGCAGGCGGCCCTGGGCCTCGCCGCCATGCTCTGCCGCCAGAACAACGTGCCGTTCTTCCCCATCTACATCACCGCGACCGACATCGCGGCCGAGATTCTGGACTACACGGTCACCTTCGGGTGCGACGAGCTCATCATGGGCAAGAGCCGGCGCGGCTTCTTCTCCCGCACCCTGGAGGGTGACGTCGTCGCCCAGATCGCGCGCCAGCTCCCCGACGGGGTCAGGCTTGAGACCCGGGCCGGGGGGACCGCGCCGGTGGTGGCGACCGAGCGGCAGCCCACGGCCGAGCGGAAGGACGACGACACGGACGACCAGCCTCCACCGAGCTGATGGGGGGGGCGCTGTCGTTGCGAGCGCGCAACATGCACTCAACGCGTGGCTTACAAATCTGATTGGTCTGCAACGTGCAGGCGCACATCGACAACTCGCCCGCGCGCAAACTGCCCATCTTCACAAACGCGCACACCTCCGCGGGTGTGCATTCATGTGGATACCAGCCCGCGGCGGGGCTGATCGACCTGCGCAGCTAACCGACAGCCCCGCCGGGCGATGCGCAGGAATGTCAGCGCTTTCGTCAGAATTTTGCGCGGCAAAGACTTCGCACCCGTTGACAACCTTGCCTCCTGCATGGTGGAATGACGCTGCGTCTTCGCGGAGGCGAAGCTCCGGTTTCTATGACGAGAGGGTGATCGCGCCTGGAGGGCGCGCTGTCGGGGGTAGGGATGAGAACTCAGCCGAGAGAGTTGCTCGCGCGGAGCGCGGCGACGGGGTCCCTGCCCCCTCTCTATCCCTGTGTATCGCCTGAATCGGAAAGTCTGACAGATTTCACTCGCACATCACGGATGGTTCCGTGTGAGCGAGAGGTCGGTGTTGTTCGTCGCGTGTCATCGTCGGGCGCGGGCGGGAGGTTCCTCCCGGCTCCGCGCCGTGGCCGCTTTTGGTCCCCTGTGTCTGCACCTGTGTCTGCCGCAGTGCCCGCATTCTCCGGTCGCTGATTGATCTCTTTGGAGCCAGTCATGAGCAAGTTCTCCAAGTCGCTGAAGCCCTCCCTGCTGTCCGCCTTCGTCGGTCAGCCCAAGAGCGTGGTCGGGCACGTCCGCGCGGCGATCGCCTCCATGGGCAACGCGGCACGCGGCCACACCTACGCCCTCGAGGCCATGGAGTCGCGCACGCTGCTCGCGGCCGACATCAGCTACACCTACTCCGCGGGCGACCTCCTGAAGTTCAACGACGGCGACCTGGACGACAACAGCTACTCGATCGTCATTGCCGACGTCGGCGGCGTCGACCGCCTCCGCCTGCTCGCCGAGGACGGCAGCATCCTCGCCGAGGGCGACCTCAACGACGACGGCGTCAACAAGCTCACGGTCACCGGCAACGAGTTCCTGGGCGACCGCTTCACCATCGACTTCAGCAACAACGCCGGCCAGGTCGCGGGCGACGACCGCTACGACATCCAGATCATCACCGACGGCGGCGGCGTGCTGCCGCTGATCGGCCAGGACGACAAGGTCACGATCGTCGGCACGGGCGGCTATCAGCTCAAGAGCCTCGACGTCCAGTCGAAGGAAGACATCAACGTCACCGGAAAGGTTTTCGCGACCGAGGACATCTCGCTGAAGTCCAGCGCGACCGATACCGAGGGCCTGCCCGGCGTCGACGGCCTGCTGTTCACGGCCGAGAGCGCTATCAACGTCAGCGGCGGCAACGCCCAGCTCCAGGGCGCCAACATCACGCTGCTGGCCGAGTCCACGATCACGATCACCACCAGCGACTTCAGCCCCGGCGACGTCAACATCGCATTCGCCATCGCCAACGCGGACGCCACCGTCAACATCAGCGGCGGCATCATCAACGCCAGCGGCAACCTGAGCGTCGAGGCCAAGAACACCGTCAACTCCACGCTCTCCACCCTGCCCGATGACAGCAACGACGACGACGACACCGTCGATGCGGCCATTGCCAGCAGCGTGCTCGACAGCACCACGGGCATCAACATCAGCGGCGGCGACATCGACGCCACGGGCACCGCCACCTTCAAGTCCACCAACAACGTCACCGCCAGCAACACCGCCGACGGCCTCACCGGCGACAAGGGCGGCACGGTTGCCTTCACGCTCTTCCTGGGTGACACGAGCCTGGCCGTGACCGGCGGCACGGTTGACGCAGCCAGCGTGACGATGCAGGCCAACAGCGACCGCAACGGCACCAGCATCGCCAAGGCCACCGTCGGCGGCGCCAACAGCAGCGGCGGCGGCAGCAACGAATCCGAGAAGCGGCTCGAGGACCCCAACAAGGACGGCAACAACTCCGACAAGGCGACCACCGGCGAGGGCGGCGTGACCTTCGCCGCCGCCGTGGCCGTGGGCGTCGCCACCGGCAACACCACCGCGAGCATCACCGGAGGCGCGGTGCGGGCCTCCAATGGCGACGTCAACCTTGACGCCAGCGGCAAGCTCACCCTGACCACGACCGGCGACGGATCGAACAAGGCGACCGGCGGCACGGCCGTGGGCGTCGGCGTTGCCGTGAACGTTGCGGTCGTCGATGTGATCGCCACCCTGGGCGGCACCGCCATCGTCGATGGCACGAACGTCAAGATCAACGCGACCACGCCCAAGAGCGTGCAGACCGCAACCGCGACCTCCGGCGGCGGCGGCGACAACCTCGGCGTCGCCGGCTCGCTCACCCTGGGCGTGTCGGTGATGGACACCGTCGCCAACGTGAGCGGCTCGGTGCAGGCCAATGGCGCGAACATCATCGCCACGTCCAAGTCCACCACCGAGAGCAAGGCCGAGGCGAAGGCCAAGGTCGGCGTTAGCGGCGACGCCACCGGCGTGGGCGCCTCGGTCGCGATCAACATCGTCGACAACGACACCTTCGCCAAGCTGACCACGGGTGCGACGCTGACGGGCGCCAACGACCTCAAGTTGTCCGCCAACGCCGACCACACCGCGACCACCGAGGCCAAGGGTGGCGCGTCCGGCGGCTCGGTGGGCGTAACGCCCGTTGTGGCCGTTGGCATCACCAACTACGACACCAACGCCATCCTCGAGACCGGCGGCACGCTGACGCTGACGGGCGCGCTCACCGCAGAGTCCACGTACGCGGGCAAGGTGAACACGCTCGCCGACGGCGAGGCAGCGGGCTCCAGCGCTGCCGTGGGCGCGGCCGTGTCCTTCACCTACAGCAACGACTCGACCACTTCCACCACGCTGCGCAACGTGGCGGCCGGCGGCGCCATCACCTTCTCTGCATCCGCCGTGGGGCAGAACAGCACCCGCTCCAAGGCCAGCGCCAGCGGCGCCAAGGAAGACGGCCAGGACGCACAGGGCAAGGGCGACAGCAAGCGCACGGCGGGTAACGACCGGGCCGCTTCCGGTGGCGCCGACGGCTCCGGCACCGAGACCAAGGCCAAGGCCGAGACCTCCGGCGAGAACGACGGGCAGGACGGCAACTCCGTCGCCGTCGCCGCGGCCATCTCCATCAGCATCGTCGACAGCGAGAGCAAGGCCGAGATCGGCAACGGCCGCATCATCACCGCAGGCGGCATGCTGACCATCCGCTCCCGCAGCAACGTTGACGGCGCTTCCGAGGCCGACGGCAAGGCGGTGGACGCGGGCAGCGCAGGGGTGGGCGCCGCCGTGGCGGTCAACACCGTCGACGTCGACAACACCGCCAAGCTCGGCACCAGCACCATTACCAGCGATGGCCTCACGGTCGAGGCGCTCATGACCGAGCGCAAGGTGGGCGTGCAGACCGCGACCATCCCGGTGGTTGACACCACCGCCGAGACCATCTTCCTGGGCGCTGGCCACGGCCTTGCGACCGGGCAGGAGGTCGAGTACGACAACGGCGGCGGCGATGACATCGGCGGCCTGACCGACGGCACCTCCTACTACGTGCGCGACATTGGCGGCGGCAAGGTCGAGCTCTACGACACCGAGGCCCACGCCAAGGACACCGACAGCACGGACGGCCGCAAGGACCTCACCTCCTCGGGCACGGGCAGCAGTCACAAGTTTGACCTGTCGTTCCCGCAGGACGACATCACCTTCAACCCCAACCCCAACACCGTGCGCATCTTCGAGGTTGGCAAGAACAAGGGCCTCAACACCGGGGATGAGGTCGTCTACCACAAGGGTGAGGGCGCGGCCATCGGCGGCCTCACCGACGGCGGCACCTACTACGTGATCATGCTCGATGAGGAGCGGGCGCAGCTCGCCACCTCACGCGCGAACGCTCTCGAGGGCACCGCGATCGCCCTTACGAGCGACGACGTCGATGACGACGACTTCCTCGCGGACGTCGCCCACAGCACCATCGCGAAGGCCACGTCGGGCGCGGGCGCGTCCAACGTGGGCGTCGCCGGCTCGGTCGCCATCAACCGCGCGGAGATCATTACCACCGCGAACACCGCCGGCACCGTCACGCTCCAGGACGGCGCCGACAACGGCAGCGGCATCGGCGCCCTCAAGGTCCGCGCCGAGTCGCACACCCTGAACGAGGCTCGCGCACTGCCGGAGGGCAACGGCGCCGTCGCCGACAGCGTGGGCGTGGGCGCCTCCTTCGCCCTCAGCCTCGCCCTCCACGACACCACTGCCGAGATCCTCAACAACAGCGTGATCACCGGCTCCGCCGGCAGCATCGCTGTCGAAGCGGTCGGCGATCACACCTCTGCCACCGAGGCCAGCAACGGGGCCGCCGGCGGCACGGGCGTGGGCGCCGCCGTAGCAGTGTTCATCAGCGAGAGCGATACCAAGGCCCGCATCGGCAGCAGCGGCACCACCCTGAACTCCACCGGGGACGTGAACCTGACCGCGGATCACTCGCACGACATCGCACTTGACGTTGCGTCCGAGGCCAAGGGCGACAGCGCCGCGGTGGGCGCTTCCGTGGGCGTCACCTGGGTCACCGACACCAACAAGGCGCAGCTCGACGGGCGCAATATCGATGCCGGTGGCGCGGGCACCCTGCGCGCGGGCATGACCCTCACCAGCGTGCTCAACGTCACCGCGAGCGCCGCGGGCGGTGATGACGACGACTCCGAGGACGCCGACACCAAGGCCGAGGGCGAGAAGAACAACAACGCGACCTCCGGCGGCGGACGCTCGGACAGCTCTGCGAGTGCCAAGAACAACACCGACTCCGCTAATAGCACCGCCAGCAGCAACAGCGGCAACAGCGGCGGCCAGAGCGGCGACAGCTCGGGCGGCGTCGGCGTCGCGGCGTCCATCTCCATGGGCTACATCAAGGTGACCAACACCGTCGAGACTCTCGGCGGGGCGGACATCACCACCGGCGGCGCGCTCGCCATCAGCGCCCAGGCCAGCGTCGACAGCAAGGCCCAGTCTGACGCCCTCGCGGTCGACCTCAGCCAGGAGACCAGCATCGGCGCGGCCGTCGCGATGAACTTCGTGTCGGTGGGCAACACGGCGAAGGTGGGCGCGAACTCCGCCGTGCAGGGCAACGGCGTTACGATCGAGGCCGTTACCACCGGCAGCGAGCGCAACGACTTCGTCGCGACCGCGTACACCGCCTCGGGCAACAAGAACAGCTTCGCCGCCTCGGGCGCTATCGCCCTCAACGTGATCGACGTCGAGACCATGGCCATCGTGGGCGACGGCGCGACCGTCAAGTCCAGCGGCGACGTGAACGTCACCGCCGAGCACAACATGGGCCTGCAGGCGGTCGCGGCCTCGGCCGCGGTCTCCACCGAGACCGCCATCGGCGCGACGCTCGCGATCAACATCGTCGGCACCGGCACCGGCGGATCCAACACCTTCGCCGCCATTGGCGACCCTGACGGTGACGACAACGGCGCGATCGTCCAGGCCAGCGGCGCGGTCAATGTCAACGCGTCGCACGTGATGGGCATGACCGGCACGATCGACTTCCCGACCAAGGTCAACGACGAGGGCATCGACGACCCGAGCCTCTCGCTCGGCTCGCTCTCGGTCGCCGCGGCGGGTGGCACCGGCAGTGTCTCTGTCTCGGCCTCCGTCGGCATCAACTGGTTCACCACCCGCACGCTCGCCAGCATGGGGCGCGGCAGCACGGTCGAGGGCTTCACGGGCGGCACCTCCAAGGCCGGCTCGCTCTCTGTCTCGGCGAATGACACGCTGGACTGGAACTCGGTCGCCGGCTCCATCGGCGTCGGCACCAGCGGCACGGGCGTGGGCGCGGGCCTCGACGTGATGGTCGTCAACAAGAACACCGACGCCATGATCGGGCGCGGCGCTGACGTCGATGTCAGCGGCCTCGCCTCCGTCACTGCGAACTCCAGCGAGGACCTGCTCACCGTGGTGGGCAATGCGGGGATCGGCCAGAACGTCGGCGTCGCGGGCTCGGTGGCCGTGCAGGTCGTGAATACCGAGACGCAGGCCTACGTCGAGGGCGGCGCGAGCGGGGCGATCATCACCGCCGGCAGCGTCAACGTCGACGCGGGCGGCACGTTCCTGACCACGCAGATCGCGGGCTCCATCGGCGGCGGCAGCAGCGCCGGCGTCGGCGCGGCCGTCACGACCATGGTCCACAACGACAAGGTCGAGGCCTGGATCGGTCAGAACGCCGACGTCACCACCCCCGCGGGCGCCAACCACGTCAGCGTCAATGCCCACTCCACCGAGACGGTGGTCGCCATCGGCGCGGCCGGTGGCTTCGCCAGCACGGCCGGCGTGGCCGGCTCCGCCGTGATCAACATCCTCAACGAGACCACCCGCTCCTTCGTTGATCGCTCCGCAAGCATCGACGCGGGCGGCAACCTCACTGTCCACGCCGACGACCAGACCAAGATCGTCTCGGTCGCGGGCAACCTGTCCATCTCCGGCAACGCCGCGGTGGGCGCGGGCGCCGACGTCGGCATCATCACCAAGCGGACCGACGCGTTCATCGAGTCCAACGTTGACGCGGACGTGGACGGCAATATCAGCGTCAAGGCCAACTCCTTCGAGAACCTGACTTCGGTGGCCGCGGGCATCGCCGCCAGCGGAAGCGCCGCCGTCACGGTGGACGCCTCCATCCACGTGCTGAACGTCACCACGCGCTCGTTCGTCGGCGATGACCCCGACTTCCTCTTCGGCAGCACCACGCCCACAATCGACGCCGGCCAAGACTCAGCCGGCGCGGGCGATGTGCACGCGGGCGGTTCCATCAGCATCCGTGCCGACGAGCACACCGAGCTCAACGCCATCGTCGGCATGCTCAGCCTCTCCGGCAGCGCCGCCGTCACCGCGGGTGGTGTCGTCACCGTCACCAACAAGCAGACCGGCGCGTTCATCGGCGCGGGCGCCCGCGTTACCGCCGACGGCAACTCCGCCGTCGCGGCCGGCACTGGCGGCTTCACCCTTACCCCGATTGCCAACGGCGGTCCTCAGGGCGACATCAACCCCGAGTCCATCAACAGCGAGCCCAATGCGGACACCCTGGCTTCGCAGGGCAAGGTCAAGTCCCCGAGCCTGACCAACGCCGATGCTCCGACCGTCAGTGATGGCGACGGCAACAACCGACCGGCCAACCGCAGCACCAGCAGCAGCATGCTCAACGGCGCCGGCGTTCAGCTCTCCGCCGGGAATACGAACTACACCGGCATTTCGCTGAGCGCGACCAACTACGACCAGATCAATGGCGTCGCCGCGGGCCTCGCGGGCAGCGGCAGCGCCGCCGTCGCGGTCACCGCGGTGGTCAACGCCATCAACAACGACACCCGCGCCTACGTCGGCGGCAACGCCGACGTTGAGGCGCCCAGCGTTGACGTGGGCGCCTCCAGCGACTTCCACCACCTGGCCGTCGCCGCGGCAGTCGCCGTGTCCGGCGGTGGCGCGGTGGCTCCTGCCGTGGATGTCAGTGTGGTCACCAACACCACCAAGGCCGAGGTCCGGGGCGGCGCTGACGTCGACGCGACCGCGGGCGACATCGTGGTCAAGGCCAACAGCAAGGAAGACATCCTCCTCGTCGGGTTCGGCATCGCCGGCGCGACGGTCGGCATCGGCGGCGGCGTGAGCGTGCTCGTGGTCAATAACACCACGGAGGCCTCGGTCTCCGGCGGCGCTGACGCCTGGGGCAACGTGCAGGTCCGCGCAATCAACGACACCGACGTGGCGGTGGTCGACGGCGCCCTGGGCGTGGGCCTGGGCGGCGCCGGCGCGTCCGTCGGCGTCATGTCCATCAACAAGCACACCAACGCCTTCGTCGGCAACGGCGCCGTGATCCATGCCCGCGGCAACGCCGCGAACACCAGCGTCTTTGACGGCACTCTCAACGGCGGCAACAACGCGAACGGCTTCAACACCGGCACGGCCCGTGGCCTGGTGGTCGAGGCGGACTCCAGCGAGAACATCTTCCACCTCAACGTCGCCATCGGCGGCGGGTTCATCGGCCTGGCTGGTGGCGTCACCGTCACTGTGCTCAACAGCGACACGCACGCCTACATCGGCGACGCCGATGTGAACATCACCGACAATGGAAACGCCAGCGGCGGCCAGGACGTCGTGGTCAACGCCGCGAACGAGGCCCGCATCTCCAGCTACGCCGGCGGGCTCGCCGTGGGCGCCGGCGCCCTCTCGGGCGCGATCGATATCGGCGTCGTCCGCAACAACACGAACGCCGAGATCCAGAGCAACGCCCGCGTCGCCGCCAAGGACTCGGTCACCGTCAACGCGCTGGGCATCAAGGACATCGAGAGCATCACGGCCAGCGGCTCGCTGGGCCTTGTCGGCATCGCCGGCGCCGTCAGCGTCTGGTCGGTAGGCGAGCAGCTCGACCGCAACTACTCCGGTGACGGCGGCGCCCCCGAGAACGCCCTCGCGGACGACGATGACCCCAGCGCCACCGCCGACGCCGACGCCACCCAGCAGGGCGCTGATGCCAGCAGCAACATCGGCCGGATCATCAACGGCGACGGCGACAACGTCGGCCTCACCAACGGCTCGACCAACCCCAACACCGCCAGCACCTTCGAGAACCGCCGCTCGGCCATCGCCTATCAGGCCCTCAGCGGCACCGGCGGGTTCACCACGAAGGCCCCCAACCAGGCCGCGCTCCTCGGCACGCTCGACGGCCCGTCGGTGGGCACCAACGCCGCCATTGGCGGCAGCGCCGAGGTGACCACCACCACCGGCGACATCAACGTCAACGCGGTCGAGAACCTGCGCATGTCCATGACGCAGGGCGGCGTGGGCGTGGGCTTCGCCGGCGCGGGCGCCGGCATCGGCGTCCTCAACATCGCTTCCAACGTCTCGGCCACCGCGGGCGGCACGCTCTCCGCCGGCGGAGCCATCGACATCACCGCCAACCTTTACGAGAACATCGATGACGTCGCCTTCGCGGGCGGTGCCGGTCTCGTCGGGCTGGGCGCGGGTGTCATGGTCGTCACCAACACCAGCACCACCACCGCCGGCATCATCGACAACGCGGTCGTCCAGGACGCCTCGGCTGTGAACGTCACCGCTGACGCGGACCAGATCATCACCGGGCTCGCGCTGGGCGTGACCTTCGGCGGCGTCGCGGCAGGCGTCACCTTCACCAAGATCGATGTCCACAACGACGCGGCCACCGACGTGCTGGCCTACGTGGGCAACAACGTTGACATCGGCCAGGGCGCGGGCAACAACGTCGGCAGCCTCAATGTCCGGGCCGACTCGCTGGTTGACGCCAACAACAGCGCTGTCGGGGTCTCCGCCGGTATCGGCTCGGTGGGCGCCAACTTCGCCTTCATCACCGTGACGCCGGACGTGGTCGCGAAGATCGGCGACGGCGCCACCGGCGCGGACATCACCGTCAGCGGCAACGCCCTGGTCGAGGCCAAGATGGTCGTCGACGGCGACGCCACCACGACGGGCGCCAACATTGGCGCCATCGCCGGCGGTCTCTCGAAGAGCTCGGTCACGATCAGCCCCACCGTCACCAGCAAGCTCGTGAAGGGCTCGCTGCACGCCAGCAACCTCACCGTCCAGTCCAAGGTCAACGCCGGCGAGCCCACCAGCTTCGGCGCGACCGCTCGCGCCTTCGCCGCTTCCGGCGGTGTCGCCGCGGCGTCGGGCGCCCTCACCAGCGCCACGATGAACTCCGTCACCGAGGCTTCGGTGGGCAGCGCGTTCACCGTCTCGAACTCCGGCGACGTCACGCTCAACGCCATTGGCAACAACCGCGCCACCGCCCGCTCCAGCGGTATCGCCGGCGGCCTGGGCGGCATCGGCGCCACGAGCGCCAGCTCCACGACCAACGGCTCCACAAAGGCCCTCTTCGACGGCCAGATCAGGAACGGCGCGAACTCCGGCGGCGCCAACCTCTCAGTTGACGCGACCTCCACCGACACCGCCAGCGCCACCGCGCAGGCCGTCACGGGCGGCCTCTTCTCCGGCCAGATCAACTTCTCCAGCGCCACCTCGAAGCCCACCGTCGAGGCCCGTGTCAACACGAACGGCACCATCAACCTCTCGTCCAACATCTCTGTCGACGCCCTCTCCAATCCTGAGGCCGACGCCATCACCAAGGGCGTGGGCGGCGGCTTCGTGAACCTCGGCGGCTCGGATTCCGATGCGGAGGTTGCCCCCAACGTCAAGGCCTCCTTCAAGGCCGGCGTGGGCCGTGCGGGCGGCTCGGTCACCATCCAGGCCAACGCCGCCCCCGCCGGCGACGCCACCCCGACCTACCAGATCACCTCTAGCAGCACCGGCAACGACACCGTGACCGTCGCCAACCACGGCCTCGAGACCGGCGACGTCGTGCAGTTCGTCGGTTCGGGCAACAACTTGAGCAGCGGGCGCGAGTACGGCGTTGTCGTCACTGGCAACAACGAGTTCAGCTTCGGCTCGGTCTTCGACGGCGCGACCGGCGTGGACGTGGCCAAGAGCACCATCACTTTCGACACCGACCACAACCTTGAGACCGGCGACCGCATCCGCTACGTGGTCCCCAGCGGCTCCACCGGCGTCAACATCCACAACGCCGACGTCAACGGGCAGTACTACGTGATCAAGGTCGATGGCCGCACCATCCGCCTGGCCACCTACAACCCGCTCACCACCCCGCTCCACAACCTGACCAACTTCACGCCTGCCAGCGGCACCACCATCACCGCCCCAGGCACCGCCTACACCGAGGGCCAGGCCGTCACTTACCACGGCCCCACCGGCCGCAACTTCGCGAGCAAGCAGGCCGACGTCACCGGTGACACCGAGGACGGCGTCGCCAAGCTCGACAACGACAGCGGTGCGAACAACATCCAGTTCGTCAACACCATCGAGGAGCACCCCGACGAGGGTCACCCCGTCCCCTCCGGCTTCGCCAACGGCGACGTGGTGCTCTACACCGCCAGCCGCGAGGGCGGCGGCCCGGTGGTCGCCATCGGCGGCCTGACCAGCGGCCAGACCTACCGCGTGGCCGACGTTGACAACGGCGAGGGCACCATCCGCCTGCACGCGTTCGTCGACGGCCTGGCCGTCAACTTCGTGAACGACGGGAGCGGCGGCGCCAACGACCGCATCACCCGCGCCAGCGGCAGCTGGCTCGACGCGGGCTTCCGCGTCGGCCAGACCATCACCATCACCAACGCCGGCAGCAACAACGGCACCTACACCCTGACCGGCGTGAGCAACTCGACCCTCACGCTCAACACCGACGACGATGTGAGCGCCGGCGCCGCCAACCCCACCATCGAGAGCAGCACCATCGCCCTCTCGCCCGACAAGGCGACGGCTGATGGTCGCGCCACGTCGCACAACCTCACCAAGGCCACCGACGCGCCGCTTCGCTTCTTCGACACCGGCACGTTCACCAACGTCAGCATGCAGGACCGCACGTTCTACGTGCGCAACCCCTCGGGCGACACCTTCAGCCTCGCCCTCACCCCCGGCGGCTCGGTGCTCTCGCTCACCGCGGCCTCGGGCGCGGGCAGCAACCACCGCATCGGGCCCGAGAACGTCGGCCTGCTCAGCGCCGGCTCGGGCGACAACATCATCCGCATCGACCTCACCAACAGCGTCACCGGCCAGGTCTTCGGGCCCGGCGGCGTGCCGCTGAACGTGGTCTCGCCCCCCAGCGGCGACGGCATCTCCTCCGCCACCTCCAATGGTTCGGGCGGCGGCTTCATCGGCGTGCAGATTAACCGCAGCGTCCTGGACTACAACCCCACCGTCGAGGCCAACATCGGCGGCTCCCTCACCGCCGGCTCCAACGTCCGCGTGACCGGCCTCTCCACCACCAACGGCACCGCCAGCACCAAGAACAGCACCGGCGGCTTCGTCGGCGTGGGCAACCCCGCCTCCGACAGCAACCAGTCGGTGAACAACAGCGCGTTTGTCGATACCGGCGCCCGCGTGGTCGCCGGCGGTGACGTCACCGTCGAGGCCTACACCAGCAACAAGGCGTCCGCGGCCGCCAACGCCAAGACCGGCGGCTTCGTCGGCGTGGCCGTGGCCGATGCCGACTCGGTCATCTCCTACAACACCACCGTCACCCTCAAGCAGAACTCCGACGTGCTCGCCGGCGGCGCCCTCCGCGTCACCGCCGACACCCGCACCGTGCAGTACACCAACGCCAAGGCCACGGGCCTGGGCTTCGGCGGCGACGGCAACGCGTTCACCACCGTGAGCGCCGGCGGCACCACCAAGGCCGACATCCAGACCGGCGCCTCCGCCAGCGGCAAGACCGCCCTCCTGGCCGCGACCGTCTCCGAGCACAACGTCAGCGCCAACGCCGACGGGCGCGGCGGCGGCTTCGTTGCCATCGGCACCGCCGACGCCAGCGCCTCGGGCACCCTGCACAACATCGTCAACCTCGACGCCGACGCGTTCCTCACCGGCTTCGAGGGCGTCGACATCCGCGCCCGCTACGACAACGTCGACTCTCGCGCCAAGACCTTCTCCCGCGCCACCGGCCTCTTCGGCCACGTCAGCTCCGACTCGTTCAACAGCACGACGCTGTCCTCGTCCGTCACGGGCAAGGGCGACGCCCTCGTCACCGCCGGCCCGCGCGATGTGGGCGCGACCGGCAGCTGGGACGCCGCGCAGCGTCTGCTGGCCAACGTCGGCACGCTCGACCACCTCGCGTTCTTCGTGGACACCAACAACGGCTCTCTCGTCGTCCGGCGCGAGTCTGACTCCAGCAAGCGCTCGCTCGCGACCGGCGGCGACAACACCGACGAGAGCAACCTCGGCGCGACCAACCCGCAGGCGACCATCGACTTCAGCTCCGACGTGCTCATCCTCGCGGGCCGCAACCCCGAGCTGATCATCGACGCCAGCGGCAACATCGCCAAGGCGGTGAACGTCACGGTCAACGACATCGCAGGCGGCAACTCCGCCAAGACCAGCGGCGGCATCGTGGACAGCATCATCCGGGTCAACAACATCGCCAACGACGACCCCGGCCAGGTCTACTTCGCCACCGGCACCTCGGGCCAGACCTCCATCCGCAACACCGACGGCACGGGCACGTGGGAGTTCCGCGACACCTTCGAGCGGGTCACGATCACCAACTTCTCCGACAAGCCGATCCAGATCAACGGCGTCAACGTCGTCAACACCACCGTCGACCCGATCGTCGAGCTGCTCGACACCGACTCACGCACGCTGGACTTCAACATCGTGCGCACGGTCGCCCCGACCTACGTCGGCATCGAGGCCCGGCACAACAGCGGCGACATCACCATCAACGGGCTGATCGAGAACCCCATCGGCACCACCCGTGTCTTCAACAACCACGGCAACATCCTCTCGGGCAGCAGCCGCGCCGACGGCAACAACGACCCCGCGGCCCTCATCCGCACCAACATCATCGCCCTCGAGACGCCCGATGGTCGCGTCGGCGCCAGCAACGGCCGCATCAACGTCGACGTGGTCGACAGCGCCGGCATGCCCAGCGCCACCAGCTTCATCACCGCCCGGGCGAGCGGTGACGGCTCCATCAACCTCGGGCCCAACCAGTTCTTCAATGGTGAGCTCGTCCGTTACCAGAGCACCGGCGCCGCCATCGGCGGCCTGGTCGACGGCAACTACTACTACGTCATCGCCGTCGACGGCCTGCACGTCCAGCTCGCCAGCGTCAACAGCCCGACCACGCCCATCGCGCTCGACCCGACCACGGTTGGCGCCACGGTCCGCCACACCCTCACGCCCGCCCAGCGCTTCACGGTCTTCGCCCGCGGCGACGTCGCCGGCGGCGAGGGCTTCGCATGGCTCGACGTCAAGGCCCGCAAGCGCGAGGCCGGCGCGTCCTACAGCGTCATCATGGACGCCGTCGACACCCAGGGCGACGCCAACATCCTGCTCCGGGGCAGCGTGCAGGAGACCAGCGTCAACGGCGTCACCTACCCCGGCGGCAGCGCCGGGCGCACCGGCGGCGTCCTCGTGAAGTACAGCGGCGAGCCCTCGGGCGAGCGCCACTTCACCTTCTTCGACACCCCCGATGCGGGCGCGGCCGGCGCCCCGGCCCTCCAGGCCGGCGTCTTCGCCAACCAGGGCTCCAGCGCCAGCCACATCGACAGCACCTACGACATGCGCGCCCTCGACGCGACCGGCGGGCGCACCCGCGCCGGCATCACCTCGCAGCGCAACATCGTGATCGCGGCCGCGTCCCCGAACGCCGGCGCTGACAACATCATCAACGTCCGCGCCATCACCGAGATCGTCGGCACCGGCTTCGTCGCCAACGCCGCCGACGTCCACCACATCGACGTCCTCACCAACGGCTTCATCATCGTGAGCGAGAAGGTCGATGATCTCCGCGTGGGCGAGATCCGCTCCACCGCCAGCAACGTCACCCTCAACTCGCCCGCCGCCATCATCGACGCACTCGACGATGGACTGCCCGGCACCGCCGACGTTACCGGCCGCAACATCACCATGACCGCGGGTGACAACCTGATCACCGGCGGGTCCTCCGACAAGGCCGGTCGCGGCGGCGTGGGCACGCCCGGCAACTTCCTCGAGATCAACGTCGACGCCAACGGCGGCGCCCTGGGCGTCCTCAACGTCACCGACACGGCCTCCGACACCACCACCTTCAACAAGCTGGTGCCACCCTTCAACCCGGCGACCGCCGGCACCTACGGCATCTTCCTCACCGAAACCACCGGCGCGATGCAGGTGGACGTCGTCCACTCCAAGGGCGATGTCACCCTCGCCACGGCCGCGGGCTCGATCCTCGACGCCAGCGCTGGCGGCGCGGGCGACGACGCCGCGAACGTCATCGGCAACACCATCAACCTCTACGCCCTGGGCGGCAGCGTCGGCAGCCCCGCCGGCAGCCTCGCCCCGCAGGACAACGCCAACAACGACCTCGAGGTCGACTCGCAGGAGTACGCCGCGGGCACCGTGGCCGCGCGGGCAAGCAACCACATCTTCCTCACCGAGGTCGATGAGGACGCGCAGGTCCCGCTCCTCCAAGCTCTCACCGGCAACATCCGCTTCACCGTCCGCGAGAGCTCTATCCAGGGCGAGAACCTCAACCTCCTCGCCAGCGGCAGCGTCCTCCTGCTCGAGGGCTCGCCCGAGTCCCTCGTGCACGGCCTCATCAACACCCCCGCGGGCTCGATCGTGCTCCGCGTCGGTGACAACATCAACACCAGTGCCAACAGCCAGATCCTGGCCGGCAGCAACATCGACATCTACGGCGACTACCGCCGCATCGGGATCGACACCGTCGGCCTCAGCGACCTTGGCCGCTGGGGCAGCACCATGAACTTCCGCGGCGTGGTCGCCCACGGCCCGACCGCGAGCGGCGCCCTCACCCGCATCTTCGGCAACGAGGACTCCGACAAGATCTACTTCCACCAGACCTTCCTGGGCGCCATTAACGCGCTCCTCCCCGGCGGCCTGGGCCAGACCATCCCGCAGGGCGGCGCGATCACCAACTACAGCGGCGGCAAGACCCGCGTCTACGGCAGCAACGCGCCCAGCGCCCACGGCGCCTTCGCGCCTACGGGTGACGGCGAGGACTTCGTCATCGTCAACCAGCTCCAGTCGATGGCCTACGTCCAGACCGCCGCCGCGGACGCCAGCAGCGACACCCTCACCATCGACGGCCAGGCCGGCAGCGACTCGGTGGTCATCAACACCGTCGGCTCTCAGGGCGTCGACCGCAACTACGTGATCAACGTCCTCGACACCGGCGCGCCCGACGACGGCGTCGACATGCTCGCCATCTGGGGCCGCAACGCCGCTCCCAGCCAGGAGGGTGCGGGCAAGCCCGCCGACGACATCTTCCTCCTCCGCCGCACCCGCGGCATCGCCGGCGAGACCAGCCAGCCCGGCGTCTACGCGGACACCACCGGCTTCGTCGCCGTCATCCACGACGACCTCACCCGCGCCACCGCGTCCGACCCCAACAACAGCGGCGCCGTGCGCAACCAGACCCTCGAACGCATCAACTACAGCAATGCGATGAACGGGCGCGTCATGGTCTTCGGCCAGGGCGGCAACGACGTGTTCGCGGTCGATGACAACGCCGCCATCACCACGCTCGACGGCGGCACCGGCAACGACACCTTCCAGGTCGGCCAGCTCTACGGCATCCAGCGTGACGGCTCCGAGCCGCCCACGCCGCGCCCCATCGGTGACACCAGCGGTGGCTCGCTGGTCAGCCCCAGCGACCTCTTCCCGCAGCTGCCCAACTCTCTCACGCCCCAGAGCGTGTACGGCACCGTCGCCACCACGCGCGGCTGGCTCAGCGCCGGCGCGACCAGCCCGCTGCTGGCGCAGGGCGGCGTCGGCGACGACACCTTCACCGTCTACAGCAACCAGGCCGTGGTGCGCCTCGAGGGTGACGACGGCAACGACCTGTTCACGGTCCGCGCCTTCGCCCTCGCCGAGACCACCGCGACCGGCGAGATCGACTGGATCGACCCCGAGCACCTGATCGCCCGTCCCAAGCTCACCGCCGGCTTCAGCACTGCCGCGGAGACCGAGATCCGCACCGGCGCCGGCAACAACCAGGTCGAGTACAACATCAACGCACCGGTGTCCGTCGACGGCGGCAACGGCTTCGACAAGCTCGTGGTGCTCGGCACCGAGTTCGCCGACCACCTCGTCGTCACCGAGAAGGGCATCTTCGGCGCCGGCCTCACCGTCACCTACCAGAACGTCGAGGTCCTCGAAGTCGACGCCCTCGAGGGCGACGACACCATCGATGTCCTCTCCACCCAGCCCGGCGTGGCCACCCGCGTCATCGGCGGCCTTGGCAACGACGCCATCAACGTCGCCGGCGACGTTGCCGGCGAGGTCGTCTCGCGCGACATCGAGGGCACCAGCGGCGTCATCAACAACCGCATCACCTCCGCCGACCGCGACTACAACGGCCTGGTGGCCGACGGGATCGTGACCAGCGTCGCCCGCGGCACGCAGGGCCAGATCGTCATCGAGGAGACCGACGGCTTCACCGAGGTCCGCGAGGACGGCACTGTCGTCGACTCCTACTTCGTCTCCCTCGCGGTCAAGCCCGGCAGCGGCAAGAAGGTCTTCGTCACCGTCTCCGCCGCCATGAGCCCGCAGGAAGAGCACGGCAACGCCGGCTTCCTCTCCGCCGGCGACATCCACGACAACCTCGGCACCGGCGACAGCCTGCTCGTCTCCGAGGTCGCCGCCGACTTTGACCGCGAGGTCTACATCGACGGCGTGCTCGTCCACATCCCCAAGCGCGCCATTGTGCTCGTCTTCGATGAGTTCAACTGGAACAGCCCCAAGACGGTCCATGTCGAGGCCGTCGACGACACCCTCGCCGAGGGCGACCGCACCGTCACCATCAGCCACTCCGTGGTCAGTGACGACGCCCGCTTCCACGGCGCGATCGTCCGCAACGTCGAGGCCACGGTGCGCGATGACGACAAGCCGTCGATCATCGTCACCCAGCTCGACCCCACCAGCGCGGGCGGCCTGGCCAAGTACAACAACCACCCGATCGACAACACCACCAAGACCCTCGAGGGCACCTCGGTCACCGGCGCGGGCGACCTCTACGCCGTCGAGCTCGCCAACGACCCCGGCGCGGGCGTCGTCCGCATCGTGATCGACATGGGCGACAGCGAGGCCGTGCTCGAGTCCAGCGACCCCTTCAACCGCTTCCACACCCTCATCCCGGCCACGGCCGACACCCCCGGCAAGTACTACGTCGAGTTCACCACCGCCAACTGGGATCAGCCCGTCCTCATCCGCGTCATCGCCCGCAATGACGGCGCCGCCGAGGACCCGCACAACACCACCATCACGCACAAGGTCGACGCGGCCTTCACCACCAGCACCTCCTACTCGCAGCCCGTCGAGACCGAGCGCCTCGACGCCCTCGTCGTCGATGACGAGAACCCCGGCCTCTACCAGGTCGAGTCCGCCGGCCGCACGCTCGTCAAGGCCGGCACCGCCAACGGCGGCCCCGGCACAGGCGACAGCTACACGCTCCGCCTCACGAGCCCGCCCTCGGCGAACGTCGATGTCGCGCTCGTTACCGACGGCCAGACCGACATCGTCGCGGGCCCCGGCATCACCTACAAGGCCGTGGGCGGCCTCCGCCCCGTCCAGATGTTCAAGGGCAACGTCTCGATCAGCGGCCAGAACGTCGCCCGCGCCGCCGGCTCCGAGCTCGGCACATGGACGGCCGACGGCTTCACCGTCGGCATGCGGGTCCGCATCAGTGCCAGCGGCCAGCCCGACATCGAGGGCAAGGTCACGGCCATCTCCATCGACGGCAAGTCGATGACCCTCGACACCAGCAACGGCACGGCCAACCTCACCGACGCGATCGTCTCGCAGCTGGTCGAGGTCGGCACCTACACCGGCGACATCGAGTACCGCGCCGCCGAGAAGGCCTTCCTCCTCTTCGCCGGCAGCGTCACCGTCAGCGGCGGCAACACCATCACCCGCAGCGGCGACGGCAGCTTCATCGACGACGGCTTCGCGGTCGGTCAGACCGTCATCGTCGGCGACGGCAGCACCGGCAAGTTCACCGTCACCGGCTTCTCCGCCGACGGCAAGACCATGACCACCAGCGGCGGCGCCACCAACGGCGTCTACACCAGCGCGAGCAAGATGCTCGGCACGCTCCGCCGCACCGACGGCAGCAGCTGGCTCGACAGCGGCTTCCTCGAGGGTCAGATCTTCCGCAGCACCGCCTTCGGCGGCAGCACCTTCAAGATCGGTCTCATCACCGGCACCGCGCCGGGCATCCTCGACCTCCTGGTCATCACCGACCCCGCCAACGTCACCACCATCCCCGGCGCCGCCAAGCTCACCACCAGCGGCACCAGCGTGATGACGCTTACCCAGTGGGCCGCCGTGGCCACCTTCATCGCGCCTTCCGATCCCAACGACCCCATCTCCGGCGCGGCCGATTGGCACATCGCCAAGACCGTCAACGTCCTCGCCGACCCGGGCTACGACGTCCAGCCCGGCCACGAGAACTTCCGCTCCTTCCCCAAGCGCGAGCACAGGCTCGACGGCATCCGTGGGCCCCTCTCGGTCGAGGGCGGCGCCACCGCCGCCGACCGCTCGCTCCGCCCCGCCATCATGCTCGCGGGCGAGGCCAACGGCCCGCAGTTCAATGTCCCCACGCAGATGCCCGAGAAGATGAGCGTCGACACGCTCAACATCTACGCCGACGGCAGCCGCGAGAACCTCTCCGGCGTCCTCACCTCCACGGCCCTCACCGGCCTGAACATGGGCTCCGCCCTCGACTTCCGCGACCCCAACAGCGCCTGGACCGCGCCCTTCGGCGAGCCCGGCATCTACCCCGGCGGCATCAGCTTCGGCTCAATCGCCCTCGATAACGACGGCAACTTCACCACCGACACCGGCCGCTCCACCATCGAGGTCCTCAACGTCCTCCTCGGCCAGGGCAACGACAAGCTCGACATCCAGGGCACCCTCCGCCCCGGCCCCGACCACGACCCCCTCACCGGCGAGGAGACCACCGTCTCCAACCACGGCGGCATCACCGCCGTGCACGGCGGCGGCAACGCCCTTCTCACCGTCACCACCGACTACACCTTCGCCAACACCGGCAGCGGCAACGCCGAGCTCGCCCGCGCCGACGGCCTCTCCTGGGCCAAGTACGGGTTCAAGATCGGCCAGCGCGTCGTCGTCTCCACCCCCGGCGGCTCGGCCGCGTTCACGGTGGTCGGCTTCGGCAACCAGCCCGGCGGCACCGGCAGCAAGCTCCTGCTCGCCGGCGGCAGTGGGGCGGTCAGCACGCAGGCGGTTGAGTTCAAGGGCATGGTGTCGGTCGTCGATGACCTCTCGGTCACCGGCTCCTTCACCGTCCAGGGCGACCGCGTCATCCGCAACGACAACCTGCCGTGGCAGAACCTCGGGTTCGCCATCGGCCAGACCGTCGCGTTCACCACGGGCGGCGTCACGCAGCTCTACACCATCACCGACTTCGACAACAACGGTCTTGCCGGCCTGGGCAGCGCCATGCTGCTCACCGGCAACACGCTCACGCCCGGCACGGTGAACGGCACCGTCGCCCGCGCCAGCCGCTTCAATGTCTCCGGCGCCTTCACCACCACGCCCACCACCATCTTCCGCGCCAGCGGCAGCTGGACCGCCGACGGCTTCGCCGCCGGTCAGGACATCATGGTCACCGGCCAGCCCGACACGCTCACGGTCAAGAGCATCAGCGCCGACGGGCGCACGCTCACGATCGAGGGCGGCGTCATCGCCAACGTCGGCACCGTCAACCTCGTTGTCGGCATCGTCCGCGTCGGCGGCGACGCCATCAACGTCACTGGCGCCTCCCCGTCCTTCAACGGCACCTACAGCGTCGCCCCCGGCCAGGTCACCCGCACCGACGGCGTCCGCTGGGACACCGACCTCAACTTCGCTATCGGCCAGCAGCTCACCATGACCGGCATGGGCCTCGCCGCCGGCGTCCCGTGGCTCACCCAGAACGGCGAGACCTCCGCGCAGCTCGTGGTCACCGGCTTCAGCGCCGACGGCCTCACGCTGCTCGTCAGCGGCACGCCGCTCGCGACCGGCAGCTTCGGGGCCACTGTCGTCATCAACTCCCCGCTGGTGGTCTACGGCGACACCAGCCAGGACGCCGTCTGGTACAACGGCAAGCCCGACAAGCTCTCGCTCGGCAAGTTCGCCAACAAGCCCCAGCCGCACGAGGACAACCTCCCCGTCACCTTCGGCTCGGTCAGCATGTGGGGCCAGACGCTCGGCACCATCACCCGTGCCAGCGGCAGCTGGATCGACGCAGGCTTCGTCCCCGAGGGCCTCATCACCGTTGACGGCGTGCTTGTCGGCACCGTCAGCCAGATCGTCGACAACGGCGACGGCAGCCAGACGATGATCCTGATCCGCAAGGACCTCACCACCGACGCGGACCTCTCCGCCCTGTGGGCCGGTCTCACCAACGGCGCTCACAACATCGTTCAGCGCAACCGCCTGGGCCAGAACACCGACTTCTTCGTGTTCCCCCTCGCCAACCCCTACCTGCGTGCCGGCAACGACGTCATCGACGCGTCGCAGCTCTTCGCAGCCATCCCCGCGGGCCAGGTGCCCAGCGTTGGCTTCACCGCCTACGGCGGCATGGGCGACGACCTCATCATCGGCAGCCAGGCCGGTGATCACCTTGCCGGCGGCTCGGGCAACGACACCATCCACGGCCAGCGTGGCATCGACTTCATCTACGGCGACTCGGGCGTCAACGTCGACTTCATCACCCGCCAGCTCTCCATGGCCAGCACCGCCGCCAGCGACATCGCCAACCCGCTCAACCGCCCGGCCAACACCGACGCGGTGATCGCGGGCAGCGACCTGCTCGAGGGCGACGCCCCTGGCTCCACCTCCTCCAACATCCACGGCGACTTCGACGACGTCATCATCGGCGACCACGGCCTGGTCACTCAGGACGTCGCCGGTCCGCGTGACACCACCAAGAACGTGCCCACCCTCCCGCAGTCCCTCCAGACCACGCTCCGTTCCCGCGTCATCGTGTCGCTCTCGGCCCAGAACGGCGCCGACGACTACATGTACGGCAACGGCGGTCAGGACGTCCTGCTCGGCGGCACCGGCAACGACGCCATCGACGGCGGCGTCGGCATGGACGTGGTCTTCGGTGACCACGCCCGCCTCGACCGCACCGCGACCCTCAACGTCTTCACCAACGCCCGCTTCGAGGCCCTCCAGGGAACGCAGATCTACAGCACCAACCCGGCCAACTCCGGCCAGGACCTGGTGGACGGCGTCGCCCGCCTCGACCCGCGCGGCGATCCGGAAGGCCGCGTCAAGCGCGTCTACGCACCCGTCTGGGGCGACTTCACCATCACCCTCGTCGGCCACACCGACGACTCGGTGGCCGCCTTCCATGGCAACGACTACATCGCCGGCGGCGCTGATGACGACACCGTCTTCAGCGAGCTGGGCAACGACGTCGTCCAGGGCGACGGCTCCATCGACTTCATCGCCTACCGCAGCGAGTACGACGCCAACGGCAACGTGGTCACCAACCCGTCTATCCGTGGGCGCGTGAGCGCGTCCCGCGGCGCCGACGGCGGCGGCACCACCGGCCTGCTCGTCTGGTTCGCTTCGTTCAACGCGACCAGCAACGGCCATGACTACATCGAGGGCGGCGGCGGCAACGACGCCGTCTTCGGCAACCAGGGCCAGGACGACATCGTCGGCGGCAGCTCCAACTTCTACATGAAGACCGACGGCATCTCCGCCGTCCCCGGCACCGGCCCCAACACCCGCCCAGACGGCAGCGACCTGCTCTTCGGCGGTTCGGGCGTCAACACCGGACGCAACGACGTCGGCGCTGCCACCTTCGACGCGGCGACCGGCGTCATCACCACCACCGCCACCGGCCATGCCGACGACTCGGACATGATCTTGGCCGACAACGGCAACATCTTCCGCCTCGTGGGCCTCAACGGCGCCGTCGCCGCGGGCGCCCCCGCGTTCCTCACCTTCAACTACGACAACTACGGCTCGGTCAAGATCGTGCCCCGCGCCGCACGCCTCCTCGACTACACCGAGGGCGGTCCCAACTACTCGGCCGCGGCCCTCACCAACCGCGGCGGTGATGACGAAGTCCACGGCGAGTCCGGCGACGACTTCATCTACGGCACCAAGGGCAACGACCGCCTCTTCGGCGACGGTCAGGACGACGACATCGTCGGCGGCTGGGGCAACGACTGGATCTCCGGCGGCGCCGGCAACGATGGCGTCATCGGCGACGACGGCCGCATCTTCACCAGCCGCAACAGCGCCAGCTACGGCGAGCCCCTCTACGGCATCTCCGCCCTGCTCGCGACCGACCCCGACGACCGCTTCTCCAACGGCAACGTCCTCAACGAGTTCATCTACACCCCCGGCAACATCCAGCAGGCCTGGCTCAACCTCGAGCACGAGCTCAAGAAGACCGTCGACATCACTCCATTCAGCTCCGACACCGGCTTCAACGGCACGAGCGACGAGTTTGGCACCGTCGGCCGCAACGGCACCAGCGGCATGGGCACCCAGCCCAGCCACGTCAACGACGACATCATCTTCGGCGGCCTCAACAGCGACTGGATCCACGGCGGCTCGGGCGACGACGCCATCTCCGGCGGCGAGGCCCTGCCCACCGCCGCGGCCGGCACCCGCGCAGCAACCCAGCCCAACTCCGTCGGCGGCATCACCGGCGTCGTGGTAGTCGACAACCTCACGATCTCCGGCTTCCTCCGCCCCTACAACCCGGGCAACGTCCTCTTCTTCAACCCGATCGACGTGGACGCGCAGCACGCCAATCGCAACCGCGCCGGCGAGTTCGCCCTCTACGACGAGTACAACCCGCTCCGCAAGATCATGGTCGCGGCCGCTCCCAACGGAACCGTCTACGAGTTCCTCCTCAACTTCTCTGAGACTGAGGGCGTCATCCGCCCGGCAGGCCTCGCTCCGGGGAACGGCAACCAGACCATCCCCTACGCCCAGGCGTGGGACGACGGCGCCGACAAGCTCTTCGGCGACACCGGCAACGACTGGCTCGTGGGCGGCACCGGCCGCGACGACGCCTACGGCGGCCTCGGCAACGATCTCATGAACATGGACGACAAGCACTCGTCCACGGGCGCCACCAACAACCCGCTCGCCAACAACATGCACGACACCCAGCCCTACTTCGAGGACCGCGCTTACGGCGGCGGCGGGCGCGACGTGCTCGTCGGCAACACCGGCGGCGACCGCCTCATCGACTGGACGGGCGAGATGAACTCCTACCTCGTCCCCTTCGCGCCCTACGGCATGGCCACCGTCAGCCGCACCGTCCAGCCCCAGCTCCCCGAGTTCCTCTACGCCCTCTCAGCCAGTGACGGCGTGGACATGACCCGTGCACGTGATGCCGCGGCCCCGGGTGCGCCCACCGCCGACGCCATCGCCCGCAACGGCGAGCCCAGCGGCGAGCTCGGCCTCGTCCTCCAGCACGACGACGCCTGGACCGACACGCACGGCGGCCCCGCCGACCCGCAGGCCGGCAACATCCCTGGCGGCCAGCGCGATGTCCTCCGCTCCGCCAGCTTCGATGACGGCGGCGCCCAAGGCTTCAACCGCGTGTCCGGCAGCTGGACGGTCACTGGCGGCCGCGTGCAGGTCATGCCCCAGAACGGCCTCGGCACCACGGGCGAAGCGCTCGCGCTCTTCGACCAGTCCGACACCGTCATCCCCACCTACTTCGAGATGCAGGCCACCATCAATGCGATGCGTCCCATCGCGGGCATGAAGTCCAACTCCTACCTCATCTTCGATTACATCAGCCCGACGAACTACAAGTTCGCCGGCATCAACATCTCCACCAACAAGCTCGAGATCGGCGAGCGCACCGTCAGCGGCTGGATGGTCCGCAACGTCGCGAACGCTCAGCTGCGTCCTGACACCGACTACGTCGTCCTCCTCAAGGTCAACGGCAGCCAGGTCACCCTCACGCAGGGCACCAAGTCCGTCTCCTGGACCTATGCCCCGCGCGTCGATGCACAGGGCGTCACCCACCTCATCAACGAGGGCATCGTCGGCATCGGTGCCAAGGACTCGGGCGCCCAGCTCGACAACGTCGTCGTCCAGGCACCGCCCGGATCGATCACCCTGGACCGCACCACCCACTTCACCCCGCTGAGCCCGGCCAGCCAGTTCTTCGGCACGCCCAGCGGCGGCACGTGGGTCAGCGGTTCCGATGCCCGCTTCATGGCGACCGCCACCGCGAGCGAGCGTGCCATCAACCTCATGACGATCGGCTCGCTCCCCGTCACCAACGGCGCCCTGCTCCACCTCAAGAGCATGATGAAGACCTGGGGCCAGGGCGGCTACGTGTTCGACTACCACGGCGCGAACTACTTCAAGTTCGCCGTCATGGTCGCCGACACCGGCCGCGTCCTCATCGGCCACGTCAGCGGCGCCGATGTCACCATCGACGCCAGCGTCGCCGTCCCGGTCATCGCCGGGCGCGACTACACCTTCGAGGTCAAGGTCCGCGGCGGCCTGGTCAACGTCATCCGCGACAACGCCGTCGTCGCCAGCCACCTCTACAACGAGTCCGTCACCGAGGGCCGCTTCGGCCTCCTCAGCATCCGCGGCAACACCTCGGGCCAGACCTCCTTCGACTACATCCAGGCCAAGACCGACGAGGCCGCCTACGGCCAGCTGCCGGTCATCAACCCCGATGCGCAGACCCTCCCGGCCGCGGCGATCACCGCCGCGTTCGACGAGGCCGGCGCACGCTGGGCCGCCGCCGGCATCGGCGCCGACCGCCTCTCCCTCCTCGACTCGCTCACGGTCCGCGTGATCGACCTCGAGGGCAACGACCTCAGCCGCTACGAGGACGGCATCATCTTCATCGACACCGACGCCGCGGGCTGGGGCTGGTTCATCGACTCCACGATCACCGACGACGCCGAGTACCCGCTCGACCGCGGCCACTACAGGGCGGCACAGTCGGGCCTGGCGAGCGAGCGCATCGACCTGCTCTCGGTGATCGCCGACGAGATGGGCCACGCCATGGGCCTGGACAACGGCGCCGACCGCGTCACCCACCAGGCCATCGTCCCTGGCATCCGCACCACGCCCACGCCAGCCATTCTCGTCGAGGTCGATGGCTCCGGCATCGGTTCCCTGCCCGGTTCACAAACCGGCGGCGGGCTCGACGCCGCCGAAGCGCCGCAGGCCGAGCCGCCCCCGCCCCCGATCATGGGCGGCCCGGCCGACACCGGCCCGACCACCCCGACCTCGGGCCCCACGCTGGGGGACTTCAGCGACCTGCGTCCGCTGGACCCGGGGACGCGACTGCTCCCCAACCACCGGAAGATGAAGGAAACCCTGACAATGAAGCGTGCGGGAGGCCTCGTCGCCCGTACCATCGTTCACCCCAGCCTCGATGTGCTCGGGGCGGGCACGGCCGGGAAGGTCTGGTTCACCGGACCGACCTTGAACGTGGAGCCCCACTAACACAGCGTCCAATATCCGTTCTGTCTGACTGGAGCCAACGAATGTCGAAGCAGCTGCTGATCTACAAGTCCGCCGTCCCCATCTCCTCGGCGCGCCACAAGGAATACGCCGTGGAGCCCTCCGGCGGCTACGGCTTCAGCGCCGGCATCAACGCCGTGCCGCTCACGGCGGTGGAGTTCCTCCCCGCCGCCTCCGAGTACGCCATCGTCTTCACTATCGCCGGCGATGAGGTCACCCCCGCGGTGGTCCTTGGCATCAAGTCCGACGAGAACCTCTACCTCAACGCCGACTCGACTTGGAAGGCCCGCTACGTCCCCGCCTTCGTCCGCCGCTACCCCTTCGTCTTCGCCGCGAGCCAGGACAACAAGACCCTCACCCTCTGCATCGACGAGTCCTACCCCGGCCTCAACCAGGACGGCAAGGGCCAGCGCTTCTTCAACGAAGACGGCAAGCCCACGGCCTACCTCGAGGGCGTGCTCAAGTTCCTCCAGGAGTACCAGGCCCAGTACGAGCGCACCCGCGCCTTCTGCAAGCGCATCAAGGACCTCAACATCCTCGAGCCCATGCAGGCCCAGGTCACCACCCCCGCCGGCGCCAAGATGACCCTCAGCGGCTTCCACGCCATCAGCCGCAACAAGCTCCGCAACCTCCCCGCCGACGCCCTGACCACGATGGCCAAGAATGACGAGCTCGAGCTCCTCTACCTCCACCTCTACTCCATGCGCAACTTCGAGACCGTCAAGGACCGCATCATCGCCGCTGCCGGCGACAAGCCCGCCCCCGCGACCGTCTGATCAAGCAAGACTCCGACATCCAAAGCCCAGGGATTAAGATCCCTGGGCTTTTTCCTTCCTCCACCTGCACAAAGGGCCCGCGTCCTCCGACGCGGGCCTTTTCTCATTCCACCCTGCCTACCAATCCCCCATGAACCGCGCCTTCCTCATCTGCACGACCTCCGCCGCCCTCCTCCTCACCGCCTGCGAAAAGCCCGCCGTCAACACCTACACCGTCCCCAAGCAGTCGTCCGCCCCCGCGCAGCCGACGACACCCGCCCCGCGCCCGCACGTCGCACCGGCACCCCCCGCGCCCGCCGCCGCCGGCACCACCTCCTGGCCGACCCCGCAGGGCTGGACACTCGACCCCATGCCACGCCAGATGCGCCTGGCCACCTTCCGCGCCGGCCCCGACAACCCCCTTGAGGTTGCCCTCTCCGAGTTCCCCGGTGACACCGGCGGCCTCCTTGCCAACGTCAACCGCTGGCGCGGCCAGGTCGGCCTGGAGCCCACCACCCTCGAGGCCTTCCAGGCCGAGTCGCCTGCCACTCAGCACGACGATGTCACTGTCCACCTCCTCCGTCTCCGGGGCCCGAGCCAGCACATGCTCGGCGCCATCCTCCACCACCCCAAGCTCAACCGCACCCGCTTCCTCAAGGCCACCGGCGCTCCCGCCGCCGCCGACCAGCACGAGCCCGCCTTCAAGTCATTCGCCCACGCGATCGCGGAGCAGTGGGGGAAGGAGTGACCCTCGCCCGCCGCGCACTCGCGGCGTTCGCGTCCCTCCGCCTCACCGTCGCCCTGCTCGCGATGGCGATGGTCCTCATCTTCGCCGGCACACTGGCCCAGACCAACCAGGGCATCTGGCACGTGGTGGACACCTACTTCCGCAGCGCCCTTGCCTGGATCCCCCTCAGCCTCTTCGTCCCGCGCGCGTTCAGCAACCTTAATCTTTCGTTCCCAATCCCCGGCGGCCTGTTCATCGCCGGCGCAATGCTCGTCAATCTGCTCGCCGCCCACGCCCTCCGCTTCAAGCTCACCGCCCGCCGCAGCGGCGTCATCCTGCTCCACGCCGGTCTCATCGTCCTGCTCCTGGGGGAGTTCGTCACCGCGTTCACCGCCCGCGAGGGCGTCATGCGCATCGACGAGGGCGCCTCCAGCAGCTACATCGAGGACGTCCGCTCCGTCGAACTCGCCATCATCGACCCCAGCGACCCGACACAGGACCGCGTCACCGTCATCCCCCAGCACCTCCTCGAGCGCCACGCCGCACGCCGCGACTCCATCACTCACCCCGACCTCCCCTTCTCCATCACCGTCGTCTCCTGGCTCCCAAACTCCGGCCTCGTTGCGAACGACACGCCCGACCCATCCCACCGCGGCCTCGCTCAGCGCCTCCGCCCCATCGCCCGCCCCCCCGCCCGCGGCGTTGACGGCGCTGAAAGCGACCTCCCCTCCGCCTACGTCCAGCTCTGGCATGCCAACCAGGACCTCGGCGTCTATCTCGTTTCCGCCAACCTTCTGAACCCCCAGCCCATCACCGCCGGTGGCCGCACCTACCACGTCGCTCTCCGCTTCACCCGCACCTACAAGCCCTACACGCTCCACCTGCTCGACTTCAGCCACGACAAGTTCACCGGCACGGAGATCGCCCGCAACTTCTCCAGCCACGTCCGCCTAGTCGACCCCTCCCGCGCCGTGGAGCGCGAGGCCCTCATTTCCATGAACCAGCCCCTCCGCTACGAGGGCGAGACCTTCTACCAGGCGTCCTTCAAACCCGACAACACCGGCACCGTCCTGCAGGTCGTTCGCAACCCCGGCTGGCTGCTGCCATACCTCTCGTGCGTGATGGTGGGCGCAGGCCTCATCGTGCACTTCACGATCGGTCTCGCCACCTTCATGAACCGCCGGCGGGCGCCAGCCCCGAACGCAGGAACCACCGAGCAACGCCGCTTCCCCGCTCTGCCCATCGCCGCGGCACTCATCGGCGCTGCGCTCGCCCTCTCCCCCGCGGCCCGCCCGCAACCCGCGCACGACCTTGACATCTCCGCGGTCGCCGCCGTGCCCGTGTCTTCGGGCGGCCGCACCAAACCCTTCGACACCCACGCCCGCGCGGCCGTGCTCGCGGCCAGCGGCCGCCAGACCCTCCGCGACAGCGACCGCGAGTACGCCGCCACGGCCTATGTCTTGGACCTGATCGCCCGCCCCGAGCGCGTGAAGGACGTCCCGGTGGTCAAGGTCGATCATCCCGACCTCCTCACTCTGCTGGGCGCCGACCCCACCAAGCCCGCGCGACTTTCCCTCGTGCAGATCGAGCCGCACTGGCCCACCATCGGCGAGCAGGCTGACAAGGCCATGGCCCTCCCGCCCAAGCAGCGCGACCCTTACCACCGCGCCCTTGTCAAACTCTTCGGCAGTGTTGCCGAGCTCCTCACCATCGCCCGCATGGGCTCTCCCTACTGGGTCCCGCCGGCCGCGCCGGGCGGCGAGTGGCGTCCCTTCCACGTTGGCTTCCAGGACGCCCGCCTGAACCGCCCCGAGGGCGCCGGTGCCGCCACCATCGCCCGCGTCATGGCCGCGTACCACGACTCGAATCAGTCGACGCTGGACACCGTCCTCGCCGAGCACGCGAGCATCGTCGATGCCGGGGCGCCCGGGGCGTCCACGAAGGCTCGCCTGGAGCTCTGGTTCAACCGCGCCCAACCCTTCCTCGGCGCTTCTGTCGTGTACGTCCTCGCCTTTCTTGTCCTGTGCGCCGCTCTGCTCCTGCGCAACCGCAACGGCCCCACGGGCGAGCGTTGCCGCACCATCAGCGTCGGCCTCATCGCCGGTGCGCTCCTCATCCACACCGCCGCGCTCATCACCCGCATGTACCTTCAGGGCCGCCCGCCAGTCACCAACCTCTACTCCTCGGCCGTCTTCGTCGGCTGGGCGGCCGTGGGCCTGGGCCTTCTGCTCGAGCGCTGGTTCCCCATCGCCCTCTCCGCCCTTGCTGCCAGCTCCATCGGATTCTGCACCCTCATCGTCGCCCACAACCTGGGCCAGGACGGCGACACCATGGGCGTCATGCAGGCCGTGCTCGACACCAACTTCTGGCTCGCCACCCACGTCGTCACCATCACCCTCGGCTACTCCGCCTCTCTCTTCGCGGGCCTGCTCGGCGCGACTTACCTCCTCATCCGCGCCACCTCGCGCACCTTCACCGAGCAGCGTGCCCGCCCCCTCGCCTCAATGACCTACGCCGTCGTCTGCTTCGCCACCCTCCTCAGCTTCATCGGCACCGTCCTCGGCGGCATCTGGGCCGACCAGTCCTGGGGCCGCTTCTGGGGCTGGGACCCCAAGGAAAACGGCGCGGCCCTCGTCGTCCTCATCAACGCCGTCATCCTCCACGCCCGCTGGGGCGGCCTGGTCCGCGCACCCGGCATCGCCGCTCTCGCCGTGCTGGGCAACATCGTTGTCGCATGGAGCTGGTTCGGCACCAACATGCTCGGCGTCGGCCTGCACTCCTACGGCTTCATGGACTCCGCGGCCTTCTGGCTCCTCGCTTTCGTCCTTCTCAACGTCGGCCTTGCCTCGCTTGCCCTGGCTCGCCCGCGCAACCCCGCGCTCTGAAAGGCCCTTCACGCCACCCCGACTGGCGAACCCTCTGGCGCCTCGGTACATTCGAGCACTCGAAGGGGTGCCCCCATTGGCCGAGCCCGTTGCCCCCAGCCCAGCTCCCGACTCCCCGCGCAAACACGGCCTCGGCACCGCCATCGCGCGCATCGGTCTGCTCCCCCTCGCCATCGCCCTCGTCTTCGGCATTCTCGGCGGCGTTGGCGCCTTCACCTTCGGTTACGGCAAGGGCTGGGCCTACCTCACCAACGACCCCGCTGCGTGCGCCAACTGCCACGTGATGCAGGAGCACTACGACACCTGGCAGGGCTCCAGCCACAAGCACGTCGCCACCTGCAACGACTGCCACCTGCCCCACAACCTGCCCGGCAAGATGTACGTCAAGAGCGACAACGGCTTCTGGCACTCCCTTGCCTTCACCACCGGCGATTACCACGATCCCATCCAGATCAAGAAGCGCAACCGCAAGGTCACGCAGGGCGCATGCCTCAGCTGCCACGACGACATCGTCCACCAGATGGTCGCGGTCGGGGCCGACGACGTTGACGAGGAAGCCCCCTCCTGTATCCACTGCCACAGCGACGTGGGCCACGCCCACAAGGCCCGCTCCGGGCGGGGCAACGACCGCTTCACCGAGTAGAGGTTCAACATGGCCGAAGAAGTCAGCCGCAAAAAACGCCTGGTCATCATGGGCCTGGTCCTCGCCGTGGCGGCGATCACCACCCTCGCCGTGACCTTCACCCTGGTCACCATGTTCGAGCACAAGCAGGAGTCGCGCCGCCCCTTCGTGCGCGTCGTTGACGTCAACGAGGTCTCCACCGACCCCGCCCCCTGGGGCGCCAACTGGCCGCGCCAGTTCGACACCTACCGCCGCACCGTCGACGACTCCGAGACCCAGTTCGGCGGCTCCTCCGCCATGCCCATGAGCAAGCTCGAGTCCCACCCCTGGCTCAAGCGCCTCTACGCCGGCTACGCCTTCAGCATCGACTACCGCGAAGCCCGCGGCCACGCCTACATGCTCTACGACCAGGAGGTCACCGAGCGCGTCGTCAAGAAGCCCCAGGTCGGCGCCTGCCTCCACTGCCACGCCTCCGCAACCACCACGTGGCGCCGCATCGGCCTGGAGTCCATGGGCCAGACCGCCGACGCGAACGCCCTCGCAGCCGGCTTCAACTGGCCCGCCGTCATGGAAGGGTTCAAAAAGCTCAGCCTGATGGAGTACTCCGCGGCCCACGCCGAGCTCTTCAAGACCCCCGACGGCAGCGGCCCCGGCGCCGGCAGCAGCAGTGGGGGAGCGCCCACGTTCCCCGGCGGGCAGCCCGTCACCACCCCCGCCACCAAGTCCGGCCCTGTGCCCGCCCCCGACGCCCACCACATCGGCGACGCTCACCCCGTCAGCTGCATCGACTGCCACGACCCCCAGTCCATGCACCTGCGCGTCACGCGCCCGGGCTTCGTGATCGGCATTGCCAACCTCGCGAAGAGCGACGACCCCGTGCCCCACCTGCCCAGTGTCGAGCGCTGGCGCAAGGGCAGCAAGTCGAAGGACTACGACCCCAACACCGACGCCACCCGCCAGGAGATGCGCTCCTTCGTCTGCGGGCAGTGCCACGTCGAGTACTACTGCGGCCCCAAGGAGGTCCTCCTCTTCCCCTGGCACAACGGCCTCAAGGCCGGCCAGATCGAGGCCTTCTACGACCAGCACAAGTTCCCCGACGGCACCCCCTTCTACGACTACGCCCACGGCGAGACCGGCGCACACGTTCTCAAGGCCCAGCACCCCGAGTTCGAGCTCTGGTCCCAGGGCGTTCACGCCCGCAGCGGCGTCGCCTGCGCCGACTGCCACATGCCCTACGAGCGCACCGGAGCCATGAAGGTCAGCAGTCACTGGGTTCGCAGCCCCCTGCTCAACATCAACAACGCCTGCCAGACCTGCCACAACGTGCCCGAGGCGGAGCTGCGCGACAAGGTCGCGGCCATCCAGAACCGCACCAACCACCTCATGGAAGTCGCCGCCAAGGCCATGACCGAGATGCTCGACGCCATCCGCGAGGCCAAGGCAGCGGGCGCCAGCGACCAGGCACTCGCGCCCATCTACGACCTCCAGAAGCGGGCGATGTGGCGGCTGGACTTCATCCAGAGCGAGAACAGCGCCGGCTTCCACGCCGACCAGGAAGCCTCCACCATCCTCGGCGAATCCATCGAGTTCTCCCGCCAGGCCCAGGCCGCGGCCTTGAAACTCCGCGCCCCCGCGCCGCCGCCCGTCAACATCCCCGTGCAGCCCGTGCAGGGCGTGAGCGACCCAAAGAACCAGCAGCCCGCGGCCCAGCCAACCAAGCAGCCCTCCGCCCCCGGCGGTTGAGACTCATCGCCAAGCCTCCGATCGCACGAGCCGCTGAATCCGCCCTCATCCCTGCGCGGCACACTGTGCCCGCATGGCCAGGAAAACCGCACGCGCCCGCTCCACCCTCGCCGGCGGCATCGACATCGGCGGCACCGGCATCAAGGTCGCCATTGTTGACCGCAAGGGAAACGTCCGCGGCCGCGCGTCGGTCAAGACCGACGCCCACGAAGGCCAGGAGTCCGTCCTGGTCCGCGCCCTCGGCGCACTCAGCGAAGCCTGCGCCGAAGCTGGGACCGGCACCAACCGCCTCGCGTGCGTCGGCGTCGGCGCGCCCGGCGCGGTCGACGCCGAGCACGGCGTCGTGCTCGAGGCCGTGAACCTCGGCTGGCGCGACGTGCAGCTCCGCTCGATCCTCCGTAAGCGCCTCGGCGTCCCCGTCGCGGTCGACAACGACGTCACCCTCGCGGTGCTTGGCGAGAACCTCTACGGCGCCGGCGAGAACGCCCGCGACCTTCTCGGCGTCTGGCTCGGCACCGGCCTGGGCGGCGGCCTCATCCTCAATGGCGAGGTTTACCACGGCCACTTCCGCACCGCCGGCGAGATCGGACGCGGCGTCGTCCTCCCCTGGGCCCCGCCCGGAGCGGGCTCGCTCGAGCAGGTCTGCTCCCGCACCGGCGTGGCCGAGACCCTCGAGCGCCTCATCCGCAGCGGGCGAGAGAGCCTGATCACCAAGCTCATCGGCGGCGACGCTACCAAGCTCAAGAAGGGAGAGACCGAGGAGATCGACTCGAAGGTCCTCGCCAAGGCCTGGCGCGCCAAAGACCCGCTCGCGGTCGAGGTCATCGAGCACGCAGCGCAGGTGCTCGGCACCGCCATCGGCGGCACCGTCACACTGCTCTCGGTCGGGCGCGTCGTTGTCGGCGGCGGCTTCACCGAAGCGCTCGGTGGCGGCTTCCTCTCGCTGGTGCGTCAGGCGGCACGCAAGACCATCTTCCCCGACCGCTGCCAGGGTGTGAAGATCGTTCAGAGCGCCCTGGGCGACGACGCCGGCTGCGTCGGCGCCGCCCACTTCGCCTTCCAGCGCGCGGTCTGAAAGAGCCGCCTCACCGCTTCCCAGCCGGCCCGCGCTTCGGCCGATCGTCGACCGTCCGTCCCCTGTGCGTCACGGTCGCGGCCACGCCCATGCACCGCGCCCCCGCCACCGGCGGCTCGCTCAGGAGTTCCGACAGCAGCGTCTCCCGAAACCTCTGCTCGATCTGGTCCAGCGCATCATCGATCCGACGGTGCAGCGGGCACAGGTTCAGGTGCGCCGGGTTCCCGATCGGGCACTTCCTGATCCGCTGGATCGGGTCCACCGCGTTCACCACATCCAGCATCGAAACCTCGCCCGCCCCGCGCGCAAGCGCAAACCCGCCATTGGGCCCCCGCTGCGACGTGATCAGTTCCGCCACCACCAGGTCCCGCAGGATCTTCGACAGATACCCCTGCGGCACCTTCGTGCACGTTGCGAGCACCTCGCTGTTCACGGTCGTGCCCGGCTGCAGCGCTGCCAGGTGCACCATGGCGCGGAGGGCATACTCGGTGGTCTGCGAAATCATGGAGTCCCTTCCGTGGATTCTGGAGAACTGTACCCCTCACGGCAGCCCCCCTAGCCGCACGCACGCCCCCGCCACCACCATCCCCACCGCCAGCAGGGTGGTGAACCACGCAAACCGCGCGAAGCCTCGCAGATTCTCCCCGCTCAACCGCGGCAGCAGGCGCCGGTGCGCAAACCCGCTCACCCCGACGCTGGCCACCAGCATCCCCGCCTTCATCAGGATCAACCGCTCCACCGTGCCGGGCTCTGAGAGAAGCCGCCCCCAATCACCGCCCAGCCAATGCCGCGCCAGCATCAGCCCCGTCCCCAGCTGCACCACCAACGCCACCAGCCCCAGACTTCCGAACGCCCGCTCAAACTCCAGGATCGGCCCCGTGTCCCGCGCCCGCAGCGCCCGCGGCAGCACCGTCCGCACCAGCACCACATGCCCACCCGCCCACACCATCGCCCCCAGCAGGTGCCCCAGAACCAGCAGCTTGTATATCACGTTGACGCCCCCTTACCACCGGCCCTCGCCGCCGCCCGTGCCGCAACCTCGTCCTCCGCCCGCACCCCCGCCGGGAACAGGATGTTGTTCTCCTTGTGGATGTGCTCGTGCGTGTCCCGCTCCAGCGCCTCGAGCGTCGACAGCATCGACCGGTATGTCGCGCACGCACCCTCCGGCGGCGTGTAGTTGCCTGTGAGCTCCCGCATCCGCGCCAACGCCGCCCCCGCATCATCATGATCATGAACCATGCAGCTGATCGGCCGCCGCACGCTCCACGGCGGGCCGCTCTGGACCTCCGTCGGCCGCTCCAGCCGCCGCAGCCACGGGAACAGCACCCGCTCCTCCCGCACCATGTGGTCCCGCATCTCCTCCGCGAACTGCCCGTACACCGCCGCCAGCTCCGCTAGGGCCGGGTTGCTCTTCCCGTGGGCCGCCACCACCCGCGGCATGATGTTGGCCAGCCGCGCCAGCGCATCTCGCACGAACGCGTGATGCGTCCGCTCGATGTGGTCCGCCAGCTCCGTCATCGTCGCGTCCGTCCACGGCCGCTCCCGCGGAATCCCCCGATGCTCCTGCTCCTCATCGTGGATCGCCTGCACCACCGCATCCGGCGAGAGCTCGGCCGCGGCGCACGCCTCCCGCAGCGTCCGCCCACCCCCACAGCAGTAATCCAACCCATACCGCTCGAACACCGGGATCGCGCCCGCCCGCGTCGCCGCGAGCTGCCCGAGCGTCAGCGTGCAATCCGTGCGTGCGTTCACTTCCCACCTCCTGTCGCTCCACCCGCTGGCGCCCGCTCCGGGCTGCCGTACCGCGCCTCCATCCACGCCCGCCGCGCAGCCGAGAGCTTGGCATACTCCATCACCGTCCCGCCGTGAGCCGCCGCGGCCTTCTCGGCCTCTTCCCTGCCGGCAAACGCCACCAGCCCCGACCCCATCGGCGTCTTCAGCTTCTCCTCGTCCGCGAGCACGAACCACGCCTGGTCCATCTTCACCCACCCACGCGTGCCATGGTCGTGCACGAACCCCGCCGGCTCTGCCTTGTCCGCATGCTCATGGGCGTAGTCCAGCATGCACCCGATGTCATCGAACAGCCTCGCCTCCTTCACACCCTCGTTGTTCACGACCATCGCGCTCGAGCAACGGTCCTCATTGATGATCATCCCGCACTCAACGCACTCGTCCCGCCCCAGCCGCAGGTTCGGCGGACCGTCCGCGTCGTTCTTCACGCACGACGGCAGCACCCACGCGCCCACACACAGCAACACACCCAGCGTGACACGGTTCATAGCGGCGACCTCCGTGAGAAGATGACAGCGGACACAACCAGCGGCAGCACGATCCACGCGCCCAGGCACCCGCCGAAGATGGCGTGCAGCCTCGATCCATACTCCTCCGCGGCGTACAGCCCCGCCGGGCCCAGCACATCCAGCGTCGCGTCCACCGCGTGCAGCGACCACATTTTGAACACCTGCAGCGGGTTCACCAGGCTCAGCGTGAACAGCTGCTCAATCCGCAGCTTCAGCGCCATCGTGCCCGCCATCAGCCCCAGGTCCGTGACGAACACCAGCGTCAGCCACGCGAAGATCGCCGTGCCCACCGCCACCGACGCCTTCCTCGCCAGCACCGAGATCAGCATCCCCACGCTCAGCATCGACATCGACAACGCGAACGCCAGCCCCGCCAGCCACACGATGCTTGCCGGCCGCGTCGCCTCACCCTTCAGCGCCAGCACCGCGGCGCACGTCCCCAGCCCCAGGCACAGGCACGCCAGCAGCGCTCCCGCCAATCCCAGGTACTTGCCGAACATCAGCTCGGTCCGCGTCACCGGCTGGCTCAGCAGGTACGACAGCATCCCCCGCTCGCGGTCCCCCGCGATCGACCCTGCGCCCGCCGTCAGCGCCATCAGGGGCGACACCAGCAGCACCAGGTTGATCAGCCCCGCCGTCGTCCGCCCGAAGCCCGCCAGCCCCGCCCCTCCCGCGCCCGCCGCCGACACGTAGGAGATGCCCAGGCCCAGCGCCGCGAACGCCACTGTGTACAGGAGGAACCAGCGGCTCCGCACCGCCTCACGCAGCTCCCGTCCCGCGATCGTCAGCACATTGCGGGCGGCGCCGGGCGCCGCCAACCCGTCCACGTCTAACTCAAGCTTCGTCAGAGCCATCATGTGTGCACCTCCATCCGCCGCATCTGCGCCGCCGAGAGAACCTCAAAGTCCTCCACCTTGATCTCCGCATCCGCCAGCACCCGGAAGGGCGCCGCCTTCTGCTCCTCCATCACCGGCACCAGCAGCCCCACCCCATTGAGCTTGGGCGCGAACCCGCTCCCGCTCAGCACCGACATCGCCCGATCGCGAACGCCCGCCGCCATGGTGAGGTGAAGCACCGGCCCCGAGCCGAGGTGCCCCATGAAGGCCGCGGCGTCCGCGACCGAGCCGAGACGTCCATCCTCGAGGAACGCCACCCGCCGCGCCAGCGTCGTGACCTCCTCGACCCTGTGGGAAGCAAACAGCATCGTGCGGCCCCGCCCCGAGAGCTGGTGCAGAAGCGAGACGAACTCCTCGCGCCCACACGCGTCCAGGCTCGCCGTCACCTCGTCAAGCACCAGCACGGGCGGGTCCCCCAGCAGCGCCACCGCCAGCGCCAGCCGCTGCTTCATGCCCCCGGAGAGCTCGCGGATCCGCTTGCGCTCGTGCCCGCACAGGCCCACGCGCCCCAGCACCTCCGTCACATCGGGCCGACCCAAGCCCTTCAGCCTGGCGAAGAACACAACAGCGTCCGCCACGCCCAGGTCGTCGTAGAACCCCAGCTCCTGCGGCACATACCCGATCAGCCGCCGCGCCTGCTTCCCCTGCTTGCGCACGTCGAACCCGCCCACCCTCACCGTGCCCTGGCACCGGATCAGCCCCAGCACGCAGCGGATCAGCGTCGTCTTTCCAGCGCCGTTCCCGCCCCACAGCGCCACGCTGTCCCCCGCCGGAATGTCCAGGCTCACGCCCTCCACCGCGGTGGCCCGACCGAACTTCTTCGTGACGTTCTGAATCGTGATCATCGCTTCCCTCCTCCGGCGACGTACCCGCGCCCAGCGACGGTGATCAGCCCGCCCCCCAGGGCCAGCATCGCGCCCCCGGTCACACCCAGGCCCGCCAGCGAGCCCCGTGCGGGCGCCACCGCCATGTGCATCTCCACCGGCCGCATCAGCGGCACCTCATCGCAGAACTTGGGCTCGGGCCGCACCGCGGGCAGCGTCCGCCCCACGAACTCGATCGCCTGCTGCGCCGGGCTGAACAGGAACAGCCGCAGCTTGGGCTCTTTGTCCATCATGTTCTCGAACAGCGTCTGCGACTCGTGCACGAAGTCGCCCACGCCGTCCCGGTCCTGGTCGTACCCCGTGTAGTCCGACCAGAAGTTGCCGACATCGCCCTTCCAGAACGCGTTCGCCGACAGGTCGCCCCGCCCCGCAACCGCGATCTGGTCGATGTTGTCGATGAAGTTGTTCGCCGTCAGCTCGTTACCTTTGGCCGAGGGCAGGAACGTGAAGCCCACGTCGTTGTATGCGATGGTGTTCCGCGTGAACTCGCCCGGCCGTGCGCTCGTGAAGGGCGAGCCGTCGATGTACACGCCCGACCGGTTCGCCGTGATCAGGTTGTCCGTCACACTGAACCGGTCCGTCTCCTTAAGCCCCAGCCCGTAGCCGCTCGGCCCCCGGTTTGCGATCAACTGGTTCCGCCGGATCGTCACTCCCGCGCTGTACATCAGGTACACGCCTACCGAGTTGCGGCTGAACCGGTTGTCCTCGATCGTCACCTCGTCGCTGAACATCAGGTGCAGCCCGTAGCGGCAGTCCTCCGCCACGTTCCCGCGCACCACGATCCCCTTGGAGTACCACAGGATCGCGTCCCGCCCGTCGTGGATCGTGTTGTTCTCGACGACCGACCGGTCCGCCCGCCACAGCTTCAGCCCGTCGCCCCGCCGCGCGATGCCCAGGTCCTTGCCCCCGATCCGATTCCCCCGCACCACGCTGTCCGGCGCCTCCCGCAGGTCGATCCCGAACAGGATGTCCTCGAGCGTGTTGTCCTCCAGCACCGTGCGGGCGCCGGTTGACCGGATCGCCGCGTTCTCCTTGTCCAGGTCCGTGCCCGTGTTCCGCACCGTGAACCCGCGCAGCGTCACATCAGGAGCCGTGATCTCAACGATGTCCCCGCTCCCGCCGCCGTCGATCACCACCCGACCCTGCGCCACCAGCGTCAGCGGCTTGCCGATCCGCAGGCGCTCCGTGTACACACCCGCCGGCACCTCCAGCGTGGCGCCCGCCGCCGCCGCGTCGATCATCCGCCCGATCACGCCCAGCTCGCGCTCTCCAGTCGACGGAGCCGCATGAGAGGCCGGCTCCGCGTGCACTCCCCGCGCGGACTCCCGCGTCTCCCCGCCGTCACCCGTCCCCAGGGCCGCGCCTGCGCACACAACGAGCATGGCGATGAGCGTCTTCACAACGCCTCCTTCGCGATCATCCGGTCATACAGCGGCTTGTACGCCCGCCTGTGGAACACAAACCCCACCAGCGTGCACACCGCCCCCGCCGTCGCCATCCAGTAGCCCGTTCCCATCTCCGCGTAGGTCTTGAACTGCCCGATCCCGCCCTCCCCCAGCACCGTGGGCGTGAACGGCTTGATCGACGACGAGAGGGGCGCCGCCGGGTCCAGGTTCTGACCGAAGTGCGCCATCCACCACTGCAGGTCCAGCAGGAAACCCACCGGGAACCCCAGCGCCGGCAGCGCCAGCAGCACCGCCCACCGGCTGTGCACCAGCGCGGCCCCCTCCATCAGCAGCACCATCGCCACCACCAGCCACACCGAAGCCGCCCGCTCGAACACCGCGGCCTGTTCCAGCGGCCGCATGCCGATGTAGTGGTTCAGCGCGTTGATCTCCTTGACGTCACCGTCAAGGTGGTTCACGTACGCGGTCAGGAACAGCCCGTCGGGGTACTGCGGTGCATCCAGTTCCATGTGCCAGTAGGGCAGGAACACCGACACCAGCAGCAGCACCCGCGCCGCCATCAGAATGAACGAAGGAACCACGTACCGAGCGGGCCGCGCCCGCAGCTCATCCGCCGGAACCCGCGGCCCCAGGAGGTGCTGTACAAACCGTGACATGATGGGCCTCCTTGCTGCTGCCGGCGCCGACGCGCGCGATTGGCATGAGGGGGAGAGAAGCCGGTTGCGCGGCTTCCGTCGCGCAACCAGCGTGCGTTGGGGTTACTTCTCAGTCGGGGCGGCCGCGGAAGCGGTGGGGGTCCCGCCCGCGCTCTTCGGCTTGATGTGCAGGTAGCCCATCATCTCCAGGTGCAGGGCCGAGCAGAACTCGGTGCAGTAGAAGGGGTACGTGCCCGGCCTGTCGGCGGTGAACACGACCTCGGTGAACTCACCCGGCTCCAGCGACAGGTTGATGTTGTACCCGCCGATGCAGAATCCGTGCGTCGCGTCCTTGGTGGTCTCCGCCGCCACGATCCGCCACGTCACCGTGTCGCCTTCGTTCACCTCCACGTGCTCGGGCGTGAAGTGGCTGCGGATGGCCGTCATGTTCACCGTCACCTGCGTGCCGTTGCGGATGACGCCCTCCTGCCCGACCTTCGGCGCCCGCGGGTCCAGCGCCTGCGTGTGCGGGTTCCAGCCCACCTCGGGGTAGACGCTCCACGTCTTGAGCTTGTCCGCCTTGATCATCTGGCAGTAGTGCGGCTCCCCCACGCCGACGGGCATGTCGAACAGCACCGGCATCACCGTGCCCGGGGCCGCGATGTCCAGCAGCTGGAAGTTCTGCGGCAGCAGTGGGCCCGTCGGCAGGAAGCGGTCCACCGACCACTTGCTCATCGAGATCAGGAAGTTGCCGTCGGGGCTCACCGTGTCACCCTCGGCGGCGCACAGGTGACCAATGTTGTACTGCACCGGCGTCTTGGCCACGAGCTTCCACGGCTGCTCGGGGTTGAGGGCGTCGTAGCTCCCGCCCAGGCTCCACCGCGCCACCGCCGAGTCCAGGAACAGCGATGTGTACGCGTACCCCTTGTTGTCAAACTGCGTGTGCAGCGGCCCCAGGCCCAGCTCGACCTGCGCCTCCTTCACGGCGTCGAAGTCCAGCACCGGCACGCCGTACTCGTCCTTGGTCGAGAACTTCTTGCCCGCGATCGCAGCCTTGATCCGGTCGATCGAGTACACCGTCACGTGCGGGTCGAGCTTCCCTGCCACAATCATGAAGTTGCCGTCGGGCGTCACGTCCACGCCGTGGGGGCTCTTGGGCTCGGGCGCGAAGTGCAGGATCCCCTCCGCCACGCACGTGTCGATCATCAGCACCGGGAAGCCGTTGATCTTCTTCGCCTTGCCCCCCTTGAAAGCGGCCTCCGCCTTCCTCCAGTCGATGATGTGCAGGTAGTCCATGTCCCGCTTGCTGGCCCCCGCCTCAAAGGGCGGGTTCCCCTTCTCCACCCCGCCCACCGCCATCTCGGCGTTGAACGAGTTGATGAACACGTAGCCGTCGCTCGCGTTCTTGCCGGCGTCCGCCAGGTCCTGCCAGTAGGGCGGCAGCTCGAGCGCGAACGAGTTCGCCTCGTCCACCCGCCCCTTGGCGCGGTCGAACTTCCAGAACGTCACCATCCCGCGGTAGGACTTCTTGTACTCATCGATTGGCGCGTAGCCGTAGCCCAGCACCGTCGCGTACTGCCCGCCCTCGACCACGTACTCGGTGTTGGGCGTCACGAACGACGCCCCGTGATCGCTCACCGTCAGCGGGTTCTTGACGATCTGCTTGGTCTCCCAGTCCCGCAGGTCGATCACCGCCAGCCGCGCGTTGGCCTTGTCGCCGATGAACAGGAACTGCCCGTCGTACTCGCCGCCCGTTTCCGACAGCCCGGGGTGGTGCGTGTCGCCCCACAGCACCGGCTTGCCGTTGATCTTCAGCTGCTCGATGACTTGGTCCTTCTCCCCCGCGAAGCCGTACCCCTGCCACGACTCGGGCGTGAACACCGAGATCGACCGCAGCAGCCGCATGCTCGGCACCCCGATCGCGAACACCTGCCCGCTCTGCCCGCCCGAGGAGAACAGCACGTACTCGTCGTGCCGCCCGCTGGGCATGTACGTCTTGGCCGCCGCCAGCAGGTCGTCCAGGTTCAGCTTCCGCTCGTTAGCCACCTTCGTCAGCTGCGCCACCTGGTCGGCGGTGAGCTCGATGGGCTTGGCCTCCTCCTGCTGCGAGCGCCGGCGACGCCGCCCCTCCTGCTGCGCGGCCGCGGGTGCCGTAGTCATCTCCAGCACCGTGCCCGCGCACAGGATGGTCAGGATCGCCGCGAATCCGGCACGTCGTGTATTGGCCCCAAGCATCACTGGTCTCCCGCAAGCTCGCCGGTTCCCCGGGTCCACAGGACGCGGAGCACGGCGCAGGTGTGTCCATTCACTTCGCCGCGGCCTGCTTGTCCTGCAGGCTGCGGAGGTACGCGATGATGTCCAGCAGGTCGTCGTCACTCAGCGCCGGGTTCCCGCCCTTGGCCGGCATGCCCACGCCCGTCGTGTTCTTCGGGTCGCTCGGGTCGCGCCCCTTCTTGATGAACGCCAGCAGCGCGTCGTCGTCCTGGCCGCCGATGAAGCTGTTCTTTGCCAGCGCCTTGCCGTTGCCCTTGATGCCGCTGCCGCCCGGCCCGTGGCACGCCAGGCACGAGCCGCTGTACAGCGTGCGCCCGCTCGCGATGTACTCCGCCAGTTCCTCGTCCCCGCCCGCTGCCGCCAATGCCGCGGCCTTCTCGTCCGCGCTCGGCGCCGCCGCCGGCGCGCTCGCCACTTCCGTCAGCACAGGCATCCGCCGTGGGTCCTGCAGCCCGCGGATGTACACCGCGATCTCCGCGATGTTCCCGTCCGTCAGGTCCTCCCGCCCGCCCTTGGCGGGCATGGGCAGCGGCTTGGCGTTCGGCCGCCCTACGCGGATGAACTCACGCAGAGCATCATCACCCAGCCCCGCGACGAAGTCGCTCTGGCTCAGGTTCTTCCCCAGACCCCCGCTGCCATCCACGCCGTGGCACGCCGCGCACGCGGCCCGGAACAGCGCCCGCCCGCGGCTCGCCTCTTCCGCCGGCAGCATGGCCCCGGCGGGCGCCGCAACCATGTCTTCCCACCGGCCCGCCGCCCTCACGAATGCCGCGGCCTTCTGCTCCTGCTCCCGCACCTGCGCCGACAGCACGAACGCCCCGATCCCAATGATCGGAGCCGCCATCGCCACTGCTATGACGGCACACTGCCCCAGACGCCTGAACCCCGCCGGATCGTCCATGACCTGCTGCGGCCGAACAGAAGAAGCCGGGGACGAGCGGGGCGATCGAGCGTGGCCGTTGGGGCTGAGGCCGGTCATGGCTGCCTCCGAATGATAGAGTTCTAGGTAGTCATATCGACCAACCGGACCAAAGTCCACCAACTCAGATCAGATTTCCCCGGTTTCCCCTTCTCAGGTCCCTTCCACACGGCCCCGGCAGCGCGGGCTATGGGCATGAGCACAAAAGGACAACGCCGGCCTCCCCCCGAGACCGGCGCTGCCGAGTGTGGATGCGTGGGACGCGACCCCCTCGCGGCACGTCCCTGCAACCTCTGGCGTAAACCGCCGGTACCCCGCACGGAAAATCCGCTGGTTCTTTCAAGAACTTTCTCGGCGTGGTAGTCTCCCCGCACGCAACGAGGCCACGGGTATGCAGCAACCCCCCACGCAGCAAGAACTTGAGGAGTGCCTCTCCCTCCTCCGCACCAGCCCCGGCGCCATCGACCGAGTCCTGCCCCTGGTTTACGGGCGCGCCCGCGAAGTCGCCCAGCAGCTCCTCGAGGGCGACCGCGCCCGCCAGTGGGTCCAGGCCAGCTCCCTCGTCCAGCGGGCCGTCATCCGCCTCATTGACCAGAAAACCGTCAACTTCAACGACTCCGCCCGGGTCACCGCCGTCCTCGCCACCATCATGCGCCGCATCGTCGTCGACATCGCCCGCCACGAGACCGCCGAGAAACGCGGCGGCAACCTGCCCCGTGTCGCCTTGCACCTCGCGGCGCCGCAGGCCGTGCAGACTCGCCAGGTCGACGCGCTCGAGCTCAACGATGCACTGGAGGCCCTCGCCGCCCGCGACCCTGTCGCCGCCCGCGTCGCCGAAATGCGGCTCTGGGGCGGCATGGACCTCGACGCCGCTGCCGCGGCCCTTGGCGAGAGCCCTGCCCACACGCGCACCGTCTGGAACCGCGCCAAGGCCTACCTCGCCCGCGACCTCACCGGGAGCCCCGCCCCGTGACCCCGGCCGAGTCCCGAGTCGCCGACGCTTTCGACCGCCTCCGCGCGTGCGGGCCGCATGATCGCGAGCGGCTGCTCCGCGCTGATCACACGCTCACCGACGTCGACCGCGATCAGGTCCGCGACCTCCTCGCACACGACAGCCCGACCGACATCTTTCTGGGCCAGCCCATCCAGCGCGTGGCCGGAGGCCTCGTCGAGCCGCTCATCGACGGCCCGACGCCCGCCACAATCGGCCGGTACCGCATCCTCCGCCCTATCGCCCGCGGCAGTTTCGGCTCGGTCTTCCTCGCCCGCCAGTCCAACCCCGAGCGCGATGTCGCGATCAAGCTCCTCCCGCCGGGCGCGGACGATGCCGCACGCCGCCGCTTCGAGTTTGAGGCCGCGGCCCTCGCACGCCTCAATCACCCGAACGTCACCGCCGTGCTGGAGCTCGCCTACGAGTCCGGCCGGCCTTACATCGTGATGGAGTACGTGGACGGCGTCGCGCTCGACGCGTTCGTCGCCAAGCATGCGCTCTCGCCCTCTGCCCGCATCGCGCTCCTCCGTCAGGTGTGCGACGGCGTGGCCCACATCCACCAGCGCGGCGTGCTCCACCGGGACCTTGCGCCCAAGAACATCCTCGTCACGGGCGCGGGCGTGCCGAAGATCGTGGACTTCGGCCTTGCCTGCGACGCCGCCGCCGAGCTTCGGGGTGACCAGCGTCTGACGCTCCCGGGCAGCATCATCGGCACACTCCGCTATATCAGCCCCGAGCAGCTGGTGGGTCGCGCCGAAGACGTCGACGAGCGGTCGGACACTTACGCGCTGGGCGTCCTGGCGTTCGAGCTGCTTTTGGGTGATCACCCGTACCTGGCGGCGGGCGCGAGCCTTGCTGACGCGGTCAACCAGCTTCAGAGCGCGCCCTTGAGGCTCCCGCACACGAAGGGTGCTTCGTTCGGGCGAGAGCTCCACGCGGTGCTCGCGAAGGCGGTTGAACGCAATCCAGCGCAGCGCTACAGCGGGCCTGGCGCGCTCGCCGAGGACCTTCGCCGCCTGGTCGAGCAGTTGCCCGTAACCGCGGTGCGTGCCGGCACGCTCTACCGGGCGCGCAAGCTCTATGCCCGCAAGCGGGGCGTCGTCTGGGCGATGGGCATCGGGCTGGTGCTGGTCAGCGCCTCGATCGTCAATGCAGCGGTTTCGCTGCGGCGTGAGGTCCGCAATCGCGACGCCGCCCTGCACGCGTTGGACGCGGTGGTGACGCGCCTGCTCTCACCGCTCGGGCCCCGCATTGGCACGCTGGAGGAGCGCGAACGTCTCCTCGCAGCCATTGAGGCTGATGTCATCGCGATGAAGCCGCAGACCTCTCGCGATCCGCGGGTCGTGAAGGTCTACGCCGGGCTGCGCACCGCGCAGTCCGACATCTACCGCGACCGTGCCCGCAACGACCTGGCCCTGATTGCAATCGCGGAGGGGGTCAGCGCCTGGGAGACGCTCTACGACCTCAGCGAGCATGACCCGGCGATCGGGCACGAGTACTCCATCGCGATCGTCAAGCACGGCGATGCGCTCGACCGTTCCCGCAGACCTCACCGAGCGGTCTCCGAATACCGGCGCGCTCTCGCCATTGATGAGGCCCTCGCCGCCCGCGCGCCCGACGACCTGCGCCTCCTCAGCAACCTGTTCTGGAGCCAGGTGCGGGTCGCGGCGCACTCCGACAAGAACTTGCCTCAGACCGCGGCCTCCTACGAGGCCGCCCGCAGCACCGCCGACCGCATGATGGCGATCGCGCCAGACGACTGGCGCTCCCTTGACGCCCACGTCCGCGCCTGCATCGACCGCGCGCGCGCCGCGGGGATGGGGAGCGCTGAGAGCGTGACCGCCCTGGTCAGCGGGGAGAAGGCGGCCGCACGCCTGATCGAGCTCGATCCAGCCTCGACGGTTCACCACAGCGTCTACCTGCGGATCCTCTCGAGGCTGCTTGCCGCCCGCGGGCCCCACACCGAGTCCATCGACCTGGAGCCCTATGTAAAACGCGCTCTGGAAATCGAGCGCACTCTGGCGGCAAACACCGGCCAGACCCGCTACGAAGACCCCGACCTGATCGAGTTCTACAACCACCTCAGCAGCCACTCGTTCGAGGGGGGCAGGTTCGCCGACGCGGTCGCGCAGATCGACAAAGTCCTCACGTACACCGCCCGGCGCATGGCCGGGGGCAACGGCATCCCCAGTGACGCGGTCCTCCAGGCCAGCCTCCTCTGCGGTCGCAGGCTTGCAGCCCTGCGTGCACTTGAGGAGCCCGACGCTGTGAAGCAGACTGTGGCTGCGTTGGATGCACTGCAGGCCGAACTGACACGCCGCTTCCCGGCAAGCACCGAGCGATCCGACGCCGCGTCCGAGCTCGTCGCGTACCGCGCGACCCTGCTTGAGCAGCAGGCCACGGCAGCTCGGTAGTGCACCCGTTTGCTGATGCTGAAAAAAAGCAGGGCCCGGCCACAAGGGCCGGGCCCGCGCACAGGCCGCGCTGATGGGGGGAATCAGCGAGCCCGGCTGGTCAAGGGTAGCGGGCGAAGCCGAGTTGTACACTCGGGATTCCACGTGTTCTTGGCGGTCGGCATGGGAGTGAGACGCCACGTCCTGAAGCGGCCGGCGTTGATCGGAGGTTGTGCGGTCGTGGTCATCTCGCGTGACACCATCGGTGGTGTCGCGTGGGTGCGTCGTTCTGGAGGTTGCTGCCGTTTGGGCGGGTGTATCGGGCGAACTCGTCGGCACCGCGCCGGCGAGTGGGCGCGGCGAGGTGGTGGCGCGGATGATCGTTGTGGCTGCGCGTCGGGCTGTTTCTTCGTGCTCGCTGTTCTGGGCGATGTGGGTGAGGCGGGCGAGGGCGGCGTGGACGGACTCGGCGTGGAGGGTCCGCGTGCGCTGGTTGGCGATGGTGGTGATCTGGTCCAGAAAGGCCTTGATGTGAGGCTGCGCGGCCCAGCGTGCGAGCGCTACGACGGAGGTTTTGAGGTTGTGGGCGAGGTGCGGGAGGCGCGAATCGTGGTCGAACCAGGCCTCGATGATTTCGTTGTCGCGTGGGGTGAGGGGCGGGAAACCGGAAGCCGGAGACCGGACAGCGGAGTCGGTGGGGGACGGGTGGGGATTGGAGGCGTTGGGCGCGTGTGGGAGCGGGGTGTTCACGCGAGTTGGCTGAGCTTCCGAAGGTGGTTCGGCCAACCCCTCCCTCGCCCTCCCCTCACAGGGGAGGGGACCGGATTGAGTTTCGGTGGTGGTCGCGGCGGGGTGTGGGAGCATGGTGGGCCTCTACCCCAGGGGCCGTGGGTCACGTTTGTGCGCGCGTTGAAGACTTGCGCACGGGGGTGAGGTGGGATCGGGGCTGTGATTGCCGAGAGAAAAGAATTTGTAGAAGTTGGAAGATTTGGGTTGGGGCGGGCTGGGTTGTGCGCACAAACGTGGATTTGCGCGCGGAAGTCGTGGGAGGAAAGGGGGTTGTGGTGGGGGGTGTTTGCGCGGTTTGACGCGCAAAGGTGGAGGGGAGTTGCGCGCGGGTGGGGGTTGGGGCTGTGATTTGTGGGCTGACGTGGGGTGGGGCGGTTCGGACTCATGGGAGTCATGGGGGCCTTGCGAACCATCGCCCTCGTAATGACGGCTGAGCAGCCCACGAGCAATGAGCACGCGTGTTTTGATTGCAGCCTGATGGGATGTTGCCGGTAGAACCGTGGTTGCGGTGCTGTGCGCCACCTTGCAGAGGAGCCCTGATGAGGATGTTCAGAGCTGTCGTCGGGGCCTTGATTGTTCTAGCGCTCAGGGGCACGCCCGTCGCAGGACAGTGCCCTGCGCCGGGTTGGCTCTCGGGAGAGGGTGTGCCTGGCGTCTCGGGTGCGGTCAAGGCGGCGGTGATGTGGGATCCTGACGGCCCCGGGCCTCGCACGCCCGTGCTCGCGGTTGGAGGCCTCTTCACGCTGGCCGGCAACGTGCAGGTCAGCAACATCGCGGCGTATGACCCGGCGACGGCGCAGTGGTCGGCGCTCGGGACGGGGGTCAACGACATCGTGTACGCGCTCGCGGCCCTGCCGAGCGGCGAACTGGTGGCCGCCGGAGTGTTTACCAGTGCGGGCGGTGTGAGTTGTAACCGCATCGCCCGCTGGGATGGCGCCGCATGGTCTGCGATGGGCACTGGGGTGTCGGACAATGTGTGGTCGCTCGCCGTGTTGCCGAGCGGTGATGTAGTAGCGGCAGGCCCGTTCATTTCGGCGGGTGACGTTACCTGTAACCGCATCGCACGGTGGGATGGGGCCGGTTGGTCCACCTTCGGAACCGGTATGAACGCGGCGGTGCGCGAGGTCTGTGTCCTGGCGAACGGCGAGGTGGTGGCGGGTGGTGATTTCACGAACGCAGGAGGTGTGTCGTGCAACCGCATCGCCCGGTGGGACGGCAACGCGTGGAGCCCATTGAGCACGGGAGTGGGCGGGTCGAACCCGTCCGTGTATGCACTGGCCGCGCTTCCGGGCGGTGGTGTGGTGGCAGCTGGGAACTTCACGAGTGCGGGGGGCGTGCCGGCGCGGTACATCGCGCGCTGGAACGGCACCTCCTGGTCGGCGATGGGCGGGGAAATGGATGGGGGGGTGACCGCCCTCGCGGCACTGCCGAACGGGGACGTCATCGCGGGCGGCGTCTTCTTCAACGTGGGTGGCGTGTCTGCTCGCTGCATTGCACGTTGGAATGGGGCCGCGTGGTCACCTCTGAGCACTGGATTGCATCCATCAGGCAGCGGCAACGTGCGTTCGTACGTGGAAGTGAACGCGATCGCGGTTCCTCCCGGGGGCGACTTGATGGTGGTCGGGGACTTCAGTTTCACCAGTGCCAACGGCGCGCCGATCAGCAACATTGCGCGGTGGGACGAGACAGCCTGGTCGCCTGTGGGGCCACCGGGGTTGAACGCGCACATTTCGGCGATTGCATTGATGCCGGACGGCGACGTTGTTGCTGGAGGGCAGTTTACAGGTGCTGGGGGCGTGGGGACCGACCGCATCGCGCGGTGGAACGGGTCCTCGTGGATGGGGCTGGGGTCTGGACTGGCCAATGATGTGTACGCGCTTGCGGTCCTCCCGGGGGGTGATCTCGCAGTGGGAGGGCACTTCTTCACAGCCGGTGGGGTGGGGGCTCCCTATATCGCGCGGTGGAACGGCACTGAGTGGTCGTCCTTCGGCGCGGGCTTGAACCTCAGCGTGTCCGCGCTGGCGGTGCACCCCGGGGGCGGCCTTGTTGCGGGCGGGGACTTCACGACTGCCGGGGGCGCCGCGGTCAACTACATTGCGCGGTGGAATGGGAGCTCGTGGTCATCACTCGGCGCGGGGGTGAACCGCCCTGTGCGCGCCGTTGCGGTGTTGCCGGGCGGCGACATCATCGCGGGAGGGCAGTTCACGACCGCTGGGGGCGTCGCGGCTAACGGCATCGCGCGGTGGAACGGCAACTCGTGGTCCCCGCTGGGCACCGGGGTAGGTGGGACCAATGCAACAGTGAACGCGCTGGCGGTGTTGTCGAGCGGCGAGTTGATCGTGGGTGGGCACTTCACCACCGCCGGGGGCGTCGCGGCTAACTCCATCGCGCGCTGGGATGGCAGTTCGTGGTCTCCGCTGGGCACGGGGATGAGCATCGAGGGCATCTATGCGCCGAGCGTGTATGCGATCGCGGTGCTTCCGAGCGGCGACCTTGTGGTGGGTGGGTACTTCACCAGCGCCGGGGGCGTAGAGGCCAGGTACATCGCACGATGGAACGGGACCGCATGGTCCGCGCTGGGCGGGACTGATGGCACCGTGCGGGCGCTCGCGGTACTTCCAAGCGGCGACCTGGTGGCAGGGGGTTACTTCACTGCCGCGGGAGGCAGTGTTTCGGCCTATTTCGCGCGTTACAGCTTCGGCGGGCCCTGCTGCGGAACAAGCGACTTCAACGGGGATGGGGACTTCGGGACCGACCAGGACATTGAGGCCTTTTTTGCGTGCCTGGGGGGCCACTGCTGCCAGTCGTGCTTCAGCGGTGGGGCGGACTTCAATGGGGACGGCGACATCGGCACCGATCAGGACATCGAGTCTTTCTTCCGCGTGCTTGGAGGGGGGAACTGCTAAGAACCGCTGGGGGCCACGGGACCTTGGTGAATGGGTCGAGAGATGGTCGCGTGATGGACCAAAAACGAAGACACCGAGATGAAGGCATCTCGGTGGCGTGGGAACAGCCAGATTGAGCGATGAAGAAGTGCCCCCCGAAGGACTCGAACCTTCGACCCGCTGATTAAGAGTCAGCGGGGAAACACTGGAATCACAGCATCCAGTGCCAACTGCCCGCACCAGAGCCCGCAGTGTCGGGAAGGGGGGGTTCGCCCTGCTCAGGATCCCCGGCTCGCGGCGGTGGTGGAGGCTTGGCCGTCGCTCCCCGAAGTTCTCCGGACTGCGATCACCCGGATTGTCACCGGCACGGGGTGTGTGCAGCCCCCCTCCCACCCTCCTGCTAGCAGGGCTGGAGGTCGCCGATGAGTGCCCGGCGAGCCTGTGCAGCAGTGAAGAGCGATGGGTCCCCGTGCGGCGGCCAGGCACGCTCAGGATCGGCCTACTGCCTCTTCCATGACCCGGCCGCCGCGAGCGCCCAGCGCGAGGCGAAGGCCGAGGGTGGGCGGCAGCGGGCCACCCCGCGGACGGTTGTGCCTCCTGAGGTGCAGGATCTGCGCCTGGCCGGACCCCGGGACGTCCCGCCGCTGCTTGCGGACACCATCAATCGCGTTCGGAAAGGGGCACTGGATCCCAAGATCGCCAGCACTATCGGATACCTCGCGGGCGTGCTCCTCCGCTCGATGGAGGTCAGTGAACTGGAGGAACGGATCAGGTCGTTGGAATCAGCAACAGGCCGGCAGGAGCCGGTCGGGGGCGGGTCAAGGGTTCCGCTCCTGCCACCCAGGAAGGGAGGTCAGCAGTGAGCGTGGACAACAGGCTTTCGAAGGTCGAACGCCACCTTAGCCCCAGGCAGCTCGTGATCATGGACGTGGTGGAATCCCGGAGCAAGTACCGGTCATTCCTCGAGAGCGGGCAGGCCATGGCACAGACCGGAATCCCCCGCACCACGCTCATGGACCGGATCGCGGAGTCGGTTAAGGCGACGAACCCCGGCGCCGATCGCCTCCTCCGCACCCACCTTATCCGTGAGGCGCAGCGGGAGGGGAAGTTCCTCGGGCAGCTCGGCAACGAGGTCTCAGTGCAGATCGCGGAGGAGGAGCGGGAACTCGCCCTCATGACGGCTCTGCTCTCCGCGCACCTGGCACTCATTTTGAATCGGGAGGAACAGACTCCCGAGGACCAGCTCGAGCTCTGGCTCACGAGCGCCGTCGAGCACAGACGGCGGCTGCTCTGCCTCCAGGCGGCGGTGCGGCGGATCTCCGAGGCGTACTTCGACGGGAACAGGCTCCTCTACGCCAAGTCCGAAGAGTGCCTGGCCGAGAACCTCGCGGGCATAGAGAAGGTGCTCGCGATGGCGGTCGGACCTCGGTGTCAGGAGGGCTCGCGCCCGGCGGAGGATGGTATGGACTTCCGCGAGATGGGACCGACGCCGGAGGAGACCGAAAACGATGCTGAGGAACTCGCCTCCGCGTGGGTCATCAACGTGCAGGCGTCGGTCGCTGCCAGCTTCGGGGAGGATGACCATGCCGTTCGGCTGCTGAGATCGCTCCTCCTGAAGGAGTGAGGCGCTGTTCCAAGGTGATCAGCGAAGATGCTCATGTATGGAGGGCTGATCGCCTCCACGGAATCCCTCTGCTTTGTGCCGGAATGCGACCAAGGTGATCATCGAGGTGGCGTGGAAGGCACTGGGAGCTAGACAGGGTCGGTACAGTGGGGCAGGAGGTGCATGATGAACTGCACGGGTTCCGCTGCGGTGCTCCTGCTTGTCTGCCTGGCAGGTCAGGCCATGGCGGCACGGTCCAGGGGACTGTCCGCAACGGGCTGATGCCTCTGGCGGGCGTCCGCGTCACGGCCTTCGATGATGGCCTCAGCACCTTCTGTGAGGTCCGGACCGGTGGCGACGGTACGTTTATGGTCGCGGACCTGCCGGCGGGAACCTATCGCCTGGGTGCCGCCCTGCGCGGGCGTGAGTACCAGCAGGTGGATGTGGCCGTGGGGGGCGGAATGGTCACCCGCGACTTCACCCTCGGGCCGAGACCCACCCCGGCCGGTGGGACATTGGAATGGTCATTCACCGGGAACGCTGAATGCCAGCGAGTTCACCCCCACGGCGCTGCTGCAAACGGGCGAGGTGCTCCCCCGCAGCTCTATAACCCGACCACGGGCGTGTTCAGGGCTACTGGCAACTTCACACAGCCCAGCCGCGGGTTCCCCGATCACAGCGACCACTCCATTGTGGTCCTTGCCGACGGGCGCGTGGTGGCGTTGGGAATCCGGGCCGGGACGAACGGTTACACCGCCATGTCCGAGATCTACAACCCGGCCACCGAGCAATGGTCTGCCGGGACCAGCCCCGCCTTGCGCCGCTTCCAGGCGGAGGTCGTGCAGCTGCCCGACGGGAACGCTGGTGGCGGCTGGCGACACCGGCAGCTCGAACCCCGGCGTGCCCCACACCCTGGGCGTGGTGAAGTGGAGCGACCTGTACGAGGTCGGAGCTGGCGTCAGCTGGCGGCGGGTGGCCGACATGAACTGGTTCCGTGAGTGTCACGCCGTCACGCTGCTGATCCCCGACGGGCTGGTGATCACCACGGGAGGGACCCGGATCAAGTTCCAAGTGGGGCCAACCGGCGCCGACATCGAGGGCTTCGTGCCGCCCTACCTCTTCCGAAGGGTCCGGCCTCAGATCACCTCGATCTCGGCGACGCGCCTGGAGCGTGGGCGCGGGGTCACCATAAACATCGCGCCCGCAACCACCCTCACCAGCGCCGCGCTCGTTAGCACCGGCGCCCACACCCACTGGGTCGATACAGGCACTCAGCGGCGGGTGGTCCTCCCGGTAACCCAGAACGGAACCACGGCTGAAATCGACACCCCACACGAGCCCAACCTCGTCCCGGCGGGGTACTACATGCTGTTCGCCATGGTGGACGACATCCCATCGGTTAGACGCCGCCCGACGGGTGCTATCCAAGAGACTCAGGTCGGACTACCCGATGGCTTTCCGCACTGATTAATGTGGCCGCCTCTTGCGATGGCACGGGTCTCCCGAACAGGTAACCTTGGGCGTAGGTGCAGTCGATCGCCAGCAGCATCGCAACCTGTTCCATCGTCTCCACACCCTCGGCAACCACCTCAATATCGAGGTTGTGCGCGAGAGACACGATCGCCTGAACCACGGCCGCGTAATCCCGACGCTCGCTGACGCTCCTCATGAACGCCCGGTCCAGCTTCAACCGGTTGAGCGGCAGCTTGTGCAGATAACTAAATGACGTGTACCCGGTGCCGAAGTCATCGAGGTGGATATTGACGCCCATGTTTGACAGCGATCGAAGCACAGCGATGGCGAACTCGGGGTCCTCGATCACGGCGCTCTCTGTGATCTCGATCGCGAGCGCATGGGGTGGCAGCTGTGCAGACGCGAGCGCCTGAGCCACATCGGATACGATGTTCCGCGAGCTGAGCTGCTTGGCCGACACGTTGACGCTCACGCAGAGATTCTCGTGCCGCGGGAAGCGGGCCCGCCACTGCGACAGCTGCCGGCAGGCATTGTTGAGAACCCACAACCCGATCCGATGGATTTCGCCACACTCCTCCGCCACCGGGATGAACTCCGCTGGACTCACCAAGCCGCGCACCGGGTGCGTCCAGCGTACAAGTGCCTCGAAGCCTTCGAGCCGCCCGGACTCAACCTCCACGATGGGCTGGTAGTACAACGCCAGCTCGCCCCGCTCGGTGACCCCCCGCAGATCGCTCTCCAGCGCCAGACGATCCTTTAGCTGCTGGTGCATCTTCTGATCGAATGTCACGCACCGCGCCTTGCCGGCCGCTTTGGCGTGGTACATCGCAATATCGGCGTCGCGGAGTAGCTCATCCGCCGTCTCGTACCTGCACGCGCTCGTCGCAATGCCGATACTGGCCGTGGTCGTGATGTTGTAGCCGCGTGCCATGTACGGCTCGCCCAGCCTGACGAGCAGGAGATCCCCGACGGAGCCCGCCAGCTCGGCGGCCTGGGGCCCCTGCACAGCAACGACGAACTCGTCACCTCCGAGTCTCGCGGCCAGGGAATGGTGATGCGGCAGGTCCTTCAATGTCGCTGAGAGCCGTCTTGCGATCTCCACCAGCAGTTGGTCCCCCGCCTCATGCCCCAGACTGTCGTTGACTACCTTGAAACGATCAAAGTCCAGGAACAGCACCGCGTAGGGCAGCGCTTCATCGCGGAAACGATCAATCACGAGCGTGAGGAACTCACGGAGTTGGGACCGGTTCGGCAGCCCGGTGAGCCGATCGCGTGCAGCCTCGACAGCGAGGGCCTCTGTCCGCTGGGCCACCAGCCGCTCGAGCTCTTCGAACTTCACGGACGCCTGCTGCTTCAACTGCCACTTGGCCGAGAGAGCGGATGCGAGCTGCATGACTTCAGCCGGATCAAACGGCTTCTTCAGGATCAGCAGCCGGTCCGTAAGGCCAAGCCGCTGGCGGATCTGCTCCCAGGAATGGTCTGAGTAGGCGCTGCAGATCACCACCTGCAGCAAAGGATCAACACCCCAAAGCTTCTCGACCGTGTGAAGGCCGTCCCAGCCAGGGGGCATCCGCATGTCCACGAATGCCACCGCGTAAGGCCTCTTCTCGTCGATGGACTTGCGAACCATCTCGAATCCCAGCTCGCCCTGAAGAGCCGAGTGAACCTCGAAGGTGACCTCGGAGCTCGGGCCAGCGGTGGGTTCTCCAAAGAGTGCCGCCCTCGCGGAAGCGAGGCTCGACGACGCGAGCTTCGGCGTCAGGATTTTCCGGAAGTCGTCGTGGATCGCCTGGTTGTCGTCGATGATCAGGATGCGATGCATACGTTGGTCCCAGACGCCGCTGGACCTCCATGTGTGCGAACTGCCGGGAGGGTGAGCACAAACTGAGCGCCCCGCCCCGGCCCCTCGCTGTTCGCTGAAAGCGAGCCGCCCATAGCCTGTGCTGCGGTTGCGGCGCTATGCAAACCAAACCCATGCCCGTCCGCCTTGGTCGTGAATCCGTGCTGGAACACGCGGGTGAGGTGCTCGGGCGCGATCCCGGCGCCGGTGTCGAGCACGCTGAAGCGGACCTCCTCTTTCCCGTCGCCGCCCTGGAGGCTCACATGGATGGTGATCCGCTTGACAGCGCTCGTATTCATCGCCTGCCTCGCGTTTGTGATCAGGTTTACCAGGATCTGAATCACCTGATGCTTGTCCAGAGCGAAAGTCGCATCCGTCTCGATGCTGCGGACGACCTCGATGCCATGCCGGATCATCGATTCACGCACCAGCTCGAGCGCAGCGTCCACCACCTCGCGAGGCCGTGCCGCATCGATCATGCTCGGACTCTTTGCATGCTCCTGCTGAAGCGTGACGACGTGCTTTACGTGCTCGACCCCCTGCATGATGGACCGCAGTTCGCCCTCCAGTTCGTCACGTTCCCGCGCCAGGCACTGAGCTGCCTCAATGATGAACGTTGGGACATGCCGGCCACGCTGGTCCTTCTCCAGGAACTGCCCCAGGTCCGCCTGATGCTGCTGAAGGATCTCGGAAACTCGGACGAGATTCTGGATCTCGCTCTCTCGCAGCCGCTGCGCCATCAGATGCGCGGCAACATTGACGCTGTTGAGCACATTCCCAACATTGTGAAGAACGCCGGTCGCAACCTCTGCCATGCCAGCCCGGCGGGAGGCAGATACCAGCCGCCCATAGAGCCCCTCGCGCTCGGCCGAAGCCTGACGCAGATCCTCATAGGCCTTCTTCAGCTCCTGCGTCCGTTCTCGCACGACCTCCTCGGTCGCGGCGTTGCTGGCTTCAAGCTGAGCCTGCCGCTCTGACATTGACCGCATGTCCTTGAGCCCTCGCAGGCATGAGGGGATCAGGATCGCGTCCTCGAACAGCACCCATGCTGCATGCTCAAGCCAGCGCCATTGGCTCGCATCCACGATTCCGAACACCGATTGGGGGAACCACAGCCCGCGGACGAGGTGGTCGATCGCCACCACTGCCGTCGCTGTCAGCGTCACCCGGAAGTCCCGATAAAGCGCCAAGAACGCGAGTGATCCGAACACATGGAAGTGGGTTTCAATGCGTCCGCCGGTAATGTGGATGAACAGCGCGGACCAGCTGACCTGAGATGCCGCGATCACATGCCTTGTAAGCGCCGCCCCGGGCGCAAGCCGAGTGAGCAGGATGGGCACGATCGTGATGATCGACCCCATCAGAAGCACGCCCCACACATGCGGATGCACGGAGCTATCCGCGCCGGACCATGTCCTTGGAGTCAGCAGGAAAGCGCCCAGGAACCCTGCCGCGCACTGAGTGGCGAGAAGCCAGGCGAACAATCGGTCAGTTCGGACGTGAAGTGCATGCAGGTGCTGCCGGAACAACTCGTCGGTGCGGGACGCGATGACGTCGGCTGCTTGCATTCGCTCGGCAGGCGCGATCATGTTCCCGCCTCCTCGCCCGCGTCGCAACGGGCGCAAGAGTCGGGCGTGATGAGGGAGCAGCCGTAGGCGGGCATTGGATTTACGAACGGTGCTTGCGACCGAAGGGCCGCCTCGACCGCATCCGCTCCAGCGTTGTCACCCTGGTGCCCCCTACCACTTGTGATGCCTCCAACGAAGAGAACCTGGCCCGCCGATGAGAGGACCAGCACCGTGCCGGAAGTCGAGACTCCTAAAGATGCAGCGATGCGCCCATCTCGGTCCTCGCCCAATGTGGCGCCGGGTATTTTTCGCGCGGCTTCGTGCAGCGCTGAGTCACCCCATTCCAACTTCTCGCTCTTCTCGGGCCTGAAGAACAGGACATGCGCCGCCGCGCCCGGGTTGCGCGAGCAGAGCTTGTGGAGCTCTGCAACGCTCGCACGAGTACATGGGCAGAACGGGTGTGCGAACATGATCAGTGTCGGGCCGTCCTTGTTCAGTTTTTGGTGGAGCGCCGCCTGCGCAACCTGTGAGATCCGATCAGGTCCGTAACTGGCAACAAAGGCCGAACTCGGCGTCTGCTCGTAGGCGGCAAGGGTGAGGGTGCCGCCGATGAGCCCAACGAGCCAGATCGCGGTGAGTATGGCGGCCGCGCGCGATCTCCGCAGAATAGGAGCGCCAACAGGGTGCATTGAGAGTGCATCGGCCCCGCCGAGGCCAGAGGTGAGGCGAACCGACCAGATTCAGCTCAGGATTCTCGGATGCAACACGCGAGCGACGCTCGATCAACGGGCGCGGTATCCCGGCCCGTTCAGCTCAATAACGCATACCGCTCTCCTCAGGGGTCCATGGAACTTTCGCGGCCCGCACATCGCGGTCGCCTCACGGAGGTCCGAGCACCGCGTCGCTGTAGGCATTGTGCATCAACGCCGGGCCGCATGGGTAGAATGCCGCCCTCCACAACGGGGGAGCATCGAAACTACGCAGGAGTCCCCAAAGTGCCCACTCAATCGAGCAAGCTCCCTGAGGTCCTTCAGAGGCATGAGGCCGACCTGCTCCAGGAGTGGGTCCGTCTCCAGCTCGCGGCCACGCGCCACCGCGGGGACCTCATCAAGGACACCGAACTCCGCGAGCAGAGCGGCCGCTTCATCGGGCTGATGCGTCGGGCAGCGCAGTCGGGCGAACTCGCCGACATCGATTCGCCCGCCTGGGCCGAGGTCCGGGAGGAGCTCGCGACGCTCTCGCGTGGAAGGGCCAAGATGGGGTTCAGCCCGGGCGAGACCGCCATGTTCGTGTTCTCGCTCAAGGAGCCGCTCTTCGCGCGGATCCGCCACGAGTTTGGCAAGGACGTGGACGCTCTCGCCCGCGAGACGTGGCAGGCAACGACGCTGCTCGATCGCCTGGGCCTGCTCACCACCGAGTACTACCAGAAAGGCCGCGAGGAGGTCATCGTCCGTCAGCAGCAGGAGCTCATGGAGCTTTCTACCCCCGTGGTCACGCTGTGGGACGGCGTGCTCGCCCTGCCGCTGATCGGCACACTCGACAGCGCCCGCACACAGGTCGTTATGGAGAACCTGCTGCAGCGGATTGTCGAGACGGGCGCCTCGATCGCCATCCTCGACATCACGGGTGTGCCCACCGTGGACACGCTAGTGGCCCAGCACCTGCTCAAAGCGGTGGCAGCGGCGCGGCTCATGGGCGCGGACTGCATCATCTCAGGGATCCGCCCGCAGATCGCGCAGACCATCGTGCACCTGGGCGTGGACCTGGGCAACGTCACCACCAAGGCCACGCTCGCTGACGCCTTCCGCGTCGCCCTTGAGCGCACCGGTCAGAAGATCGGCTACACCTCCGGCGCTGCCGGCGCGGGGGCCTGAGCCATGGACCGCATCCCGATCCTCAAGATGGGCGACTGCCTGCTCGTCACCGTGCAGGTGGACATGCACGACCAGATGGCCCTCGCATTACAGGACGATCTCACCGAGAAGATCAGTAAAACCAAGGCTAAGGCCGTGCTGATCGACATCTCCGCGCTGGAGATCGTGGACTCGTTCATAGGCCGCATGCTCGCGAACATCGCCGGCATGGCCCGCGTGCTCGACGCCGACACAGTCGTCGTTGGCATGCGCCCCGCGGTCGCGATCACGCTGGTGGAGCTGGGGATGTCCCTCCCCGGCGTCCGCACCGCCCTGGACGTTGAGCGCGGCATGGACATGATCCGCGGCTCGACCGTCCAAAGGAGTGTCCATGGACGTCGGCAAGGGTGAGGTCCTTTCGGTCCGCACACCCGACGAGGTCGTTCTCATCCGCCAGGCCGTCCGCAAGTGGGCGATCGAGGTCGGCTTCTCCATCGTGGACCAGACCAAGGTCGTGACCGCCGCGAGCGAGCTGGCCCGCAACGCGGTGATCTATGCGGGCGGCGGCACCGTCACCATCAACCTTGTAACCAACGCCGGGCGCAAGGGGCTCCGCCTGATCTTTGCGGACAAGGGCCCGGGGATCCCCGACATCAGCCTCGCCCTCAAAGACGGCTACACCACAGGAAATGGCCTGGGGCTTGGCCTGAGCGGGTCCAAGCGCCTGATGAATGAGCTCGACATTGTGTCCAAAGTCGGCGAAGGAACCACCATTACCGCGTTCAAGTGGAAGTAAGGTACTGCGTGCCGCGAAGCTACGGACAGCCTGTGCAGGACCAGAGCCAGGTCGCCGAGGCGCGACGCAACGCCACCCTCATCGCGCAGCGGCACGGGCTCACCGAGGAGGCCGTGAGCGATGTGGCGATCGTCGTCACCGAGTTGGCGACCAACCTGGTCAAGCACGCGGGTGGCGGCCAGCTGCTGTTCCGCCCGCTCAGCGGGGCATCCTCGACCGACCTTGGCCTTGAGGTCCTCTCTATCGACAAGGGGCCAGGAATCGCGAACATCCCGCGCAGCCTCTCCGACGGCTACTCGACGGCGGGCACCCCCGGAAATGGCCTCGGCGCGGTGCAGCGGCAGTCGCAGGTATTCGACATCTACTCAAAGCCCGGCGAGGGCACGATCATCCTCTCCGAGGTCTGGAACGCACCCGCGCGCCTCGCGACCTCGCCGATCACCGCTCCCCGCGTCGGCGTCGTGAACCTGCCGATCAAGGGCGAGGAGCACGTCGGGGACGCATGGGCTGTGCACCACTCACGCGGCCTCACGGCCGTCCTTGTCATCGACGGCCTCGGCCATGGCCTCGCCGCCTCCGAGGCCGCGCGCGCGGGCATTGACGCCTTTGAGCAGTCCCCCCTCCGCGCCGCCGGAGAGCAGATGCAGGTCTTACACGGGGCGCTGCGCTCAACCCGCGGCGGCGCAGGCGCCGTCTGCGTTGTCGACCATGCCCGCCGCACCGTGTCCTACTGCGGAATCGGCAACATCGCCGGCGTGCTCGCCAGCGATGGCGGCGAGCGGCACATGGTCTCGCAGAGCGGAATCCTGGGCCTCGAAGCCAAGGTCCGCACCGAGTTCAACTACCCCTGGTCCGATGACGGCGTGCTCATCATGGCCTCCGACGGCGTGACCACCCGCTGGTCCGTGAGCAGCCAGCCCCAGCTGCTCCGCAAACACCCTGCACTCATCGCCGCGGCGATCTACCGCGACCACTCCCGCGGCCGCGACGACACAACGGTGGTCGTCGTCAGGAGCGGCGCATGAGCCTGCCCCTGCTCACAGTCGCCGTCCGCGACGAACGCGACGTCGTGCTCGCGCGCCAGCGCGGCCGTCAGGTCGCGGGCCTTATCGGGTTCGACCCGCAGGACCAGACCCGCATCGCCACGGCCATCTCCGAGCTCGCCCGCAACGCCTTCCGCTACGCGCGGGGCGGAAAGGTCGAGCTCTCCCTCGAGGGCAACACGCCCCCGCAGGTGCTCATGATCCGCGTATCCGACAAGGGCCCGGGCATCCGCAACCTCGAGCACGTCCTCTCGGGCAACTACCAGTCAACCACCGGTATGGGCCTGGGCCTCATCGGCACCCGCCGCATGATGGACGGCTTCGACATCCAGAGCACCACCGACGGCACCACGGTCACCCTCAAGAAGATCCTGCCCCGAACGGCTCAGCACTACGGCCCGCGCGAGGTCGCCCGCATCACCGACGACCTCGCCCGCAACCGGCCCGGCGGCGCCTTCGAGGAGGTCCAGCAGCAGAACCAGGAGTTGCTCGCCGCCCTCGATGAGCTCCAGCAGCGGCAGGAGGAGCTCCGCCGCCTCAATGGCGAGCTTGAGGACACCAACCGCGGCGTGGTCGCCCTCTACGCCGAGCTGGACGACAAGGCCGACCACCTCCGGCGAGCAGACGAGCTCAAGACCCGCTTCCTTTCCGACATGTCCCACGAGTTCCGCACGCCGCTGAACTCGATCATCGGCATTTCCCGCATCCTGCTCGCCCAAATCGACGGCCCCCTCACCGAGGAACAGTCCAAGCAGGTCACACTGATGGAGAGCTCGGCCCGCGAGCTGCTCGCCCTTGTGAATGACCTGCTCGATCTCGCCAAGGTCGAGGCCGGCAAGGTCGAGGTCCGGCCTACGACTTTTCGTGTTTCAGAGCTGTTCGGCGCCCTTCGAGGCATGCTCCGACCTCTCCTCGTCGCTGATTCCGTCCACCTCGTTTTCCAGGAAGCCGACGACCTCCCGCCGCTCTTCACTGACGAAGCCAAGATCTCGCAGATCCTCCGCAACTTCATCTCTAACGCCCTGAAGTTCACGGAGCGCGGTGAGGTCCGGGTGTGGGCGTCGCTCGACGGCGGCCCCGACGAGCCACGCGTCTCGTTCCACGTCCAGGACACCGGCATCGGCATCCCCCCGGAGCACCTGGAAACTATCTTCCAGGAGTTCACGCAGGTGGACAGCCCCCTCCAACGCAAGCACCGCGGCACCGGCCTGGGCCTTCCTCTCACACGGAAGCTCGCCGAACTGCTGGGCGGATCCGTGAGTGTCGAGAGCCAGCCGGGCCTGGGCTCCACGTTCCAGGTGACGGTCCCAACCTCGTACGAAGGCGTGCGCCCACAGCCCGACATGCCCCCCGTGGTGATCCACCGCGACCCCGCGAAGGCGCCGGTGCTCGTCATCGAGGACCTTCCCGTCGACCAGATGGTGTGCGAGAAGTACCTCCGGGGCACGGCTTTCCAAGCCGTGACGGTGCCCAACGTCAGCGAGGCCCGCCGATCACTCCGGGAGTGGAAGCCCGCGGCGATCCTGCTCGACGTGATGCTGGGTCAGGAGAACACCTGGGGGCTGCTTACCGAGATCAAGCGGGACCCCAGGCTGTCCGGCGTGCCGGTGTTCGTGGTCACGACCAATGATGACGAGGCGAAGGCTCGCATGCTGGGGGCCGACGCGTATTGCATGAAGCCCCTCCGCCGAGACTGGCTGCTCGAGCAGCTCACCGCGCACGTGGGTGGGGGTGAAGCGTGAGCACCCAGCCCGCCAAGTCCGACGTCCTGCTCCTGAACGTGGACGACCACGACGCCGGCCGTTACGCCAAGACGCGCATCCTCCGCTCCGCTGGGTTCAACGTCATCGAGGCCAACCGCGGCGAGGAAGCCCTCGCGCTGGTCCGCGACCGCAAGCCAGATGTCGTCCTGCTCGATGTCAAGCTGCCCGACATGAACGGCATCGAGGTTTGCCGCCAGATCAAGAGCAGTGCCGAGACCGCCTCAACCCTCGTCATCCAGAACTCCGCCTCCTTCGTCGGCGCTGCAGACCGCGTGCGCGGTTTGGAAGGTGGCGCCGACGCCTACCTCACCGCGCCAATCGACCCTGGCGTCCTCGTCGCCACAGTTGGCGCCATGCTCCGTCTTAGCGCCGCCGAACGCGGCCTCCGCGCCACCGAAGAGCAGCTCAAGCGGCTCGTCGAGCAGGAGCGTGCCGCCCGTGAACGCGCCGAGCGGGCCGACCGCTCCAAGGACGAGTTCGTGGCCACTCTCTCGCACGAGCTCCGCACACCTCTCACGGCGATTCTCGGGTGGATCGGCATCCTCAAGCCCAAGCCTGATGACGCCACACTGGTTGCCAAGGGTCTTGAGGTCATTGAGCGCAACGGGCGTGCACAGCTGCAGCTGGTTGAAGACCTGCTCGACATGAGCCGTATTCTCTCGGGCAAGATGCGGCTGGATGTTCAGACCGTTGACATCGTCGCCGTGATCGAGAACGCGATCGCGTCGGTTCGGCTCGCCGCGGACGCAAAGGGCATCCGGCTGGAGCGCACGCTCACGCCCCCCGTGTCGCCCATCATCGGGGACCCCACCCGTATCCAGCAGATCGTCTGGAACCTGCTCACCAATGCACTGAAGTTCACGCCCCGCGCCGGGATGATCCAGGTGCGCCTTCGGGCGGATGAGCACACCTACGAGATCAGCGTGACCGACAGCGGAGAGGGAATCGATCCCGCGTTCCTGCCATCGATATTCGACCGCTTTCGCCAGGCCGACGCCTCCACCACCCGCCGCCATGCGGGGCTTGGCATTGGGCTCTCTGTCGTGAAGAGCCTGGCCGAGCTCCACGGCGGCAGCATCCGAGCCACCAGCCCCGGCTTGGCCCAAGGCTCAACGTTCACTCTCGAACTCCCCATCAGCGCCTCGCGTCCTCCGCCTTCGCCACTAAAGGTCAGCATGCAGACCGAGCCGCGCCCGGTCCCCACCGGACCGCTGCCCAGCCTCGCCGGTGTTCAAGTGCTTGCAGTCGATGACGACCCCGACGCACGCGAAGTCATCTCTCGCATCCTCACCGAAGCGGGGGCTTCAGTCACCATGGCCTGCAGCGCCGAAGACGCTCTGGTGGCCATCCGAAGCGGGTCGCCGGGCGTGCTCGTGAGCGACATCGGGATGCCCGAGCAGGATGGTTACGCTCTCATCCGCCGTGTGCGCGCAATGGAAACCGGGTCTGGCAGGTCACTCCCGGCGATCGCCCTTACCGCGCTTGCCCGCTCTCAGGACGCCGCGGCCGCGCAGTCCGCGGGCTTTCACTCGCACGTCCCGAAGCCGATCGATGCCCCTGACCTCGTTCGGGCGGTGGCGAAGCTAGCTGGCCGCGGATGAATCTCCTTTATTGCGCACCCAAAGCAGCCCGCTCGCCTGGTGGTCTACATTCAGGCGTGCCCATCCGCGTCCTCTGCCTTGACGATAACGCCGACCTCATGGAGGTACTTCGTCTGTCCATTGATCGGACTGGCGACCTGCAGATGGTTGCCTGCATCGATTGTGCCGATCAGCTCGTGGACGAGGTGCGTCGCACCCAGCCAGACGTGGCGGTGGTCGATCTCACCATGCCCGGGAAGGAGCCGCTGGAAGCAGTACGGGAACTCTCGGACGCGTTTCCGGGCGTCAAGACGCTCGCCTACAGCGGCTACGACGACCCAGAGACGATCAATCAGGCACTCGAGGCGGGGGCATGGGCGCTGGTCTCCAAGAACCAGCCCATTGACGCGGTCCTTCGTGCGATCCGCGACGTCGCCGCCCTCTCCTAGAGGTCCATGATGGCGCGGCGGGCGGAGTCGGAGAACACCACCTCACCCCTGGCGGTCTTGTGAATCGCCTCGACCAGTTCCTCAGGCCCGACCTCCTTTCCGAGGTAGCCCCAAGCCCCAGCAGATAACGCACGCTGCACGTCGTTGGAGGTCACGTAGCCGCTCAACATCAGAATGAATGGCCGCCGGCTCGCTGCACGCAGCTTCTGGATGAACCCCGTGGTGCTCTCACCCGGGATCTTCAGGTCCAGGATCAGCACGTCGGGGTTCTGCCCCGCGAGACCTAACTCCGCCTCGGCACAGGACGCTGCCGACCCAAGCCACCGCACATCGTCGCGCGCCCGCAGAATCTTGGAGACCCAGGCTGTGGTGAGTGGGCTGTCATCGATTAGAAAAACACCCGGCACATCCGAGTTCATCTAAGTCCCTCCCAGCACAAACGTTTTAGGCGATCGGTCAACAGTGTGTCAAGTCGCAGGGCCAGTGCTTCGGAACCACGCCGAGTCACCAACTCTGGCCGAGCAGTTGGCCGCAACGGCTCATTAGAGATCGGTCGCGGGCGTTGGCGGGATGCGCTTCGTCTCCCTGCTGGAGCAACTGAGGGCATCGCGAGTTGGATCAGGGACCGGCAGGCAGAGCGAGGATTTGCGACTCTTGTTGGTGCTTGTATTCGAATAGGATTGAGAGGCGGCCCGGTTCGTGCGGGCAGCCCGGCAGCATCCCCGAGCATCACTGGCGGCTAAGCCTGCCCTCCCGGGAATCCTGAGCCCTCGGCCCTTGCCGGCGTGGTGGGCCATCAAGGAAGGGGAGCGGCTGATGGCGCAGCAGGCATCGCTCAGAGTGTTCGTGGTGGAGGATCAGGACGGCGAGCGGGCCGCGCTCACCCGGTGGGTGGCGGCGCAGACAGGATTGGAGCTGGTGGGCCAGGCAGCCGACATTGCCGCCGCGAGGAAGGGAGTGGCCGAGACGACACCGGATGTCGTGCTCTTGGACCTCATGATGGACGGGGAGCCGCCGCTCGCTTTCGCGGCGGACCTTGCCCTGGCGGGTCGGGAGAAGGATGGCGGTCGCGCGCCGCACGCGCCGGGGCTGCGCACTCATGTACTGGTGCTGAGCGGGTACGCGGATCCTGGGAATGTGCGGCAGGCTCTGTGCGCTGGAGTCACGGGTTATGTGGCGAAGGGCACCGAGCAGCCGGAGCTGCTCAGCGCCATTCAGCGGGTAGCCTGCGGAGAGGTGGTCTTCTGCAGGGTGGTGCGGGAACGGCTACTGAACGAGCTCGACGGCGCATAGTCGGTCAGCCGCGGTAGCCGCGCGCTTCTCGGTAACTCACCAGGCGGGCTACCAGCCCGGCGTGATCGATGGGGCCATCGGCGGGGACGCCCCAGCGGGCGGCGAGAGCGTCGAGTTCGTCGCGCGTAAGTCGCACCAGCACATCGCCGCAGGGCTTGAGCAGGATGTCCTGTGTGGTGGCCCAGGACAGTGGGGCCGGGTGGGGGCCGGGCAGCCCTGCGAGTTCTCCCGCCACCTGGGCGGCGCGGGCAGGGGGGAGGGCGGACAAAACGCCGTAGATTCCGGTGTGCACGAACAAACTCCCGGCCATGGCTGCGGTCCGGGGGCAGCGACGAGCCCCTCCCGACCCGCGGTGTGCGGCTCCTGTGTTAGGGCGGGCAGGTTAGCAACGTCTCTATGAAAGGTGCCTAATGAGGACGTGAAGGGGATAGCGGCAGGCAGAATGTGGCGTACAAGGGTCGGCGGCCACTTGTCGGAATGAGCGTTGTTGCTGCGCACGACTGGCGCTAGCACTCGCGCGTGACTCTGTGCGTCAACGTGCTCGGTGCGTGGGGCAGCATGCGAGCGTCGAACTGTGCTGGCCGGCTCCGGCATTTGTGAGCGCAGAGGTCGGTTTTCTGGACTACCGCATGTGCAGGCGCTGCGCCGCCCACCCGCACGGCTTCGTTCCGCGTCTCCATCGACGGCGTGCCCGCGGCTAGAGCCGGGGATCCAGAGGTCCGCGCTTGCGGATCAATGGATTGTGCGGCATTACTTGCCCTCAGAGATTGGGCAACTCGACTTCGCGGAGCAGCCGCTTGCGCGGCGTCGGTCGCGGCTTCACAGCCCCATGCGCCCCCAGACCACGGCGATTTGGTCGGCTCGCCCATGCGGGCGATGTACATGCAGTCCTACTGCCGGGCCTGGGTGACTAGAACCGTCAGCGGCGGGAGGCTCATTCCGCACAACCCCGAGTGCATCATCACCCGCTCGGGTCTTCTCCCAAGGCGTACCCCCCTTTGGCTTCACCCTCAACACCCTGCTCGCAGCCGCTGTGATCCTGACGCTCACGCAGGGCGCGGGAGCATGGCGGCGGCGGGCGCGGCGGCGGAAGGGGAAGTGCTCGTAGTGCGGCTACGACCGCGCGGGGGTTGCGGTTGATGTGGCGTGGCCGGAGTGCGGGAGGTGCGCGTAAAGGGTGTGGGCGCGGAGCGGATTCGGGCGTTTTCACTTGGGGGCGGGTGGCGCTGCCTGTCACCCTCTACGCCAGCCGCTCCAGCGCGCACAGCGCCCCCACGCGTTCCTGGGCGCTCAGCTCGGTCCAGAGCTCTTCGGCGGACATGCGGCGGGCGAGGTCGGCGAGGGTGGCGTCCTCCAGGCCGCGGGCGCGGCCCATGGCCCGCACCCGCGCGGGGTCCAGGCCGCAGAGCACCCACGCCGTGCCCATGATCTCGAAGAGGCGGTGGGGTGGCAGGGGCGGCTGGGCGCAGCGGTCCGCGATGGCCGCGGTGAGGACCTCCAGGGGGCGGAGGGGAGGGAAGTGGAGGGGCTGGGTGGGCGGATTATGGCGGGGGGGCATGCGGGTTCCCGGGGTGTGGGCGAGGTCCCGCACGGGCGACGTCGCCGGGATTGCCCAGCTTAACTGCACCGGCTCGAGAGTCGAGGGCTTTGCGGGTTCACCGTGTGGGAAAGAAGGGCGGGGGACACGGGGGTGGGCGGTTGCCGGGCGGACCGGCACAGCATCGTGCGTCCATGGGCGGCCCCAAGGCGCGCGAGCCAGCAAACCTCTCTCAAGGTCGCCCCCTTTCCGCCCGATGCCACTCCTGCAACACTGTCAGCGGCCGGGTTGCCTCGTGGGTGGTCCGGCCGTTTTCTACCTCCTCTTCATGGCCGGCGGGCGCGTGAGCGTCCGTGCAGGGGCCGCTGGCGGAACCCCCCTCCGCCGCGGCCTTTTTTGTTCGGGCTGGTGGGCCACATATGCTTCCGGCCGTGGATGAACGCCTTAACCTCCTGTTATCGATCTGGGTTTAGGCCAAGCCCGCGGGCCCCGACTCCGTCGAACTCCACGTCCGCGACGACGGCCCCGGCATGGACGCCGAAACCCTCGCCACAACCAAGCCCAAGGAACAAGCCTCCGGCCTGGGCCTCGCCCTCGTCCGCACCGCCGTCGAACGCCGGGGCGGCACCCTCACCATCGAATCCGCGCCTGGGAAAGGGTGCGCCTGCACGCTGAAGCTGCCGGTTGCTTCGATCATGCCAGCCACACGCTGACCCTTCAGACCATCACCTTCTCAGAGCCGAAGGTGATGGCACACGCCAAGGGAAGGTGATGCCACCTGGCCGCGCGTCGGCAAGACAGGGCGGTTACTCAGTCAGTGCCGCATGAGGGCCTGGACCGAGGGGCTGAAGACGAACTCGCCGTTGAGCACGCGCGTGATCGCGTCCACCAGCGCCTGGGCGCCGTCCTCTTTCGACACGTAGCCCCACGCCCCCGCGGCGATGGCGCGGTCCACCAGCGGCTTGCGGACGTGCCCGGTGAACATGACGGCACGGGTGTGCGGGGAGCGGGCCAGCGCCTCCTGCAGCGCCTCGAAGGGGTCGCGCCCGGGCATGTCGATATCCAGCAGAATGATGTCCGGGCGCTCGCCCTCGACGGCCGCGACCAGGTCGTCGGCGCTGGCCAGCCACCCCGCCCACTCAATGCCTGGCTCCAGCCCCAGGCGCGAGCGCAGGGCGTCGGCGACAATCTCGTTGTCCTCCACGCACAGCACGCGGACCCTGTTTGAGGTGGACGCGGCGGAGGGATCAAGCTGGGCGGCCGCGGCCATCATGAACCCTGGCCGGACTGGCTGGCCCGCAGGGCCTCGACGAGCGCGGACCTGACCTCGGCCGGGTTGGCCGCGGCCCCGAGCACCGCGACACCCGTCTGCGCCGACTGCGGGTCCCCGCCCATCAGCAGCACGCGCCGGCCCCTCCCCGCTACCGACCCGGCCCGGGTGGCGTCGTCGATCACCACCAGCTGCGCCCGCTGGGCGTCGTCCACCAGCACCGCGCCCTGCGCCTGGGCCTCGGCCCGTAGCACCGCGCGGCGGCGGGCGTCGCTCACGTCGATATACACCTGCACCTTCGCTTCCTCCTGCCCCGCGGGCAGCGTGAGGACGAACGCCGTCCCCTCGCCCACGCCCGAGCGGACATCCACCGTCCCGCCGGCCTCGCGCACGAGGCCGCACACCAGCGACAAACCCAAGCCCGTGGAGATGCCCCGCGTCTTGGTGGTGAAGAAGGGTTCCATGCAGCGGCGGCGGACCTCCTCGGTCATGCCAGGGCCGTCGTCGCTGACGGTGAGGTCCACCATCCCGGTGCCGCGGTCAGCTGCGCTCACACGCACGCGCCCACGCCCGCGCGGACGCAGCGCCTCGCCCGCGTTCTGCACCAGGTTGAACACCGCCTGCGCCAGGGCCGGGCGGGTCATGCTCACGCGCAGCCCATTGGGGAAGCTCCCCTCCAGCTCCACGCCGCGCGGCAGCGTGGCCTTCAGCACCGAGCACGCCGTCTTCCACCACTCGCGCAGCTCGATCGCCTCATCGCCGTGCTCGCGGCTGGGGTCCACCGCCAGCATCCGCAAACCCGCGGCCAGCTGCCGCAGGTACTCGGTGCTGCTGGCGATGGTCTCGACCTCGCCGCTGAGCTTTGCGGGCAGGCCCGACCGCCGCAGGGCCTCGACCGCCACGCCGACGGGCAGCAGCAGGTTACCGATGTCGTGCCCCAGCCCGGCGCTGAGCGTGCCCAGGGCCGCCATGCGCTCGCCCAGCCGCAGCTTCTCGTGCGTCTGCGCCAGCTCCATGGTGCGTTCCTCGACCGCCTTGGCCAGCAGCTCGCTGTGGGCCCGCAGCGTTTCCCGCGCCGCGACGATCTCGCCGATGTCCTGGAACACGTTTACCGCGCCGTCCAGATTGCCCCGGGCGTCGTACAGCGGGTCGATGTTGACGCATGCATGGATCCGCGTGCCGTCGGCACGCTCGAACTCGGGCTCCAGGTTGCGGAAGGCCTGCCCATCGCGCACCGCGAGGGCCATGGGCGTCTCCTCGGGGCGCAGGTACTGGCCGTTGTGGTAGACCTTGTAGCAGGCGCAGAACTTCATCTGGTCGCTGGGGATCTCCGGGCGGTAGCCCCAGAGCTTCTCGGCCATCTTGTTGAAGTAGATGATCCGCCCCTCGCGGTCGCAGGCGTACACCGCCGCGGGCAGCAGGTCCAGGATGGTGGCCAGCCGCTGCTGGGCCGCCCCCGCCTCCGCCCGCGCCATCACCTCGGCCGTCACGTCGCGGGTGAAGCAGCGGGTGTAGACGAACTCGCCGTTCTCTCTGAAGGTCGTGGAGTTGATCAGCACGTGCCGCACCGAGCCGTCCTTGCACCGCAGGCGGGCGGGGTGGTTGTGCAGCGTCTCTCCGTCCTTCAGCCGCCGCAGGATCTCGCGGCAGTTCTCCTGGTCGGCGTGGAACTCCCCCACCTTGTGCCCAACGTACTCCTCGCGGGCGTACCCCAGCATCTCGAGCTCGGCGCGGTTGGCCCACAGGATGGTCCCGTCCGCCCCCACGCGGTGCATGCCCTCGTTGGCGTTCTCGATGAAGTCGGACAGCTCGCGCTCGCGCATCCGCAGCTCGGCCTCGACCGCCCGGCGGGCCGAGATCTCCCCCTTGAGGGCCGCGGCCTGCTGCTGCAGCTGGGCCACCAGGCGGGCCTGCTCCTGCGGGGTCTTGGCGTTGGTGAAGCTCTCGCCGGGGATGACGTGCGTGTGCCCGGCGCAGACGTGCCCGAAGTGCTCGGCGTGCTCGGGGAGGGCGCAGTCGTTGAGCGGGTAGCCGCAGAAGAGGCAGAAGGCCAGCTCTTCGCCGAGCCGGTTCCAGTGCTGCTCCAGCTGCACCGCGGCCGCGCGGTTGCCCTCTTTCCACAGGATTGCCACCATCTCGCCGAAGGCGCGCACCAGGCGCCGGCTCTTGTCGGGGGCCGTGCCCACCTGGGCCACGACCGGCCCGATGACCGCGCGGAACCGGGCGTAGTCGGGTTCCCCGTTCACCATGAAATTGGCCAGGGTCTCGGCCGCGTCCAGCACCACGTAACGGCCCACCGCCATCGGCGTGGCGGTGTCCACCCCCGATGCGGCGAGGTGCTCGGCCAGCTGGGCGCGGTGCTCGGGGGTGGCGATGACCACCGCCCCGTCACCCCTGGTGAGGCCCCCGGCGATGAACCCGGCCATCGCCTCCAGGAGGCAGGCGTCGCTCTCATAAAACTGCACGAAGTGGTCGCGCTCCGGGACCGTCGCCCAGCGGCTATCAGTGACTGCGGCCTGACTCATGGGCGGCGCTCCCTCTTCGTTCCGTGCGCGTGCAAGGACAAACACTGCCCCGGCGGGGAACGCGTGGCTCGCCGGACAACGGCGCCGCGCGGGCCTGGCTGGGATTGGTATAGATTAGGAACGAGCATCCCCTAAGCAGATGAAAGCCCGCTTAAGGACAAGGCCGACCCGGGTCTGCGTATCCCCCGCCGAATTCCTCGTTCCCCCTTGGTCACATCCCGCCCCAGACCACCCCGCCAGCGTCCATTGATCCCCTTTTCAGCATGCCCGGCCTACAAGGGCAGTCATGGAGCGCGCAACCCCCCTTGCACGAGCCATGGCCCGCGTCCACCCCGACCGCGCCGAGCTGGTCGCCTGGGTCGTCGTCGTCTGCCCCGGCAGCGAGGACCCGCAAACCTGGTCACGCACCCGCCTGCGGCGTCTCCGCCCCTATCCCAATCGAAGAAGCCCTCCGCCTGCTCGACGACAGCGAGCTCCTCGTGCTCGCCGAGTGCTACGGCCTCGCCCCTCCATCGCACGCGACACGCGCCGACCTGATCTCCCTCCTCTCGGCCGTCTGCGCGGGGCGTCATCACTAAGCCTGCGCCGCCGCTGCGCCCAAGCCTCGCACCAGCATGTCGGAGACCCAACACCTCCGCATGCTGGTTCCTTGTTTTACCCTGATCTTCATGGGGCCGCGGTACGGTGCGGCGTGGTGTTCGCAGCGTGGAGAAAGGTCCCGGTGCGCCCGTGGGTGCTCCTGCCGGCGGCGGTGTGGCTCGCCTGTGCCGCCGGGTGCGGCGGTTTCCAGCCCCGCGGGGGTGGGGGTGAGGCCACCGAAGCCGAGCGCGTCGTGAGCGACGCCGAGACCGGCGCGGGCGGTGAGCGCGTCTCCGCCGCTGAGCTTGACGAGCTCACGCGCGCCTTCGCCGACCGCTACGTGGGCCTGCTGGCCTCCGCGTGCGACGAGGTCAAGGCCGCGGAGCCCGACCCGCCCGCCGTCGGGCCGCGACCACGCTGCTGGTGGACGCCGCGGGCAACATCTACGACATCGCCAGCAACGCCGACGCCTTCACCCGCCTGCTGGACATGGTGGTGGTCACGCGCCTGCTCAGCCTGGTGTGGGTGGAGGACGGGCACGCCCGCGCCGTCTTCGGTGAGCGGGCTGCCCCGCTCGAAGACGCCATGCGGCACGCCCCCGACGAATCGCAGACCCTCGCCGGGCGCTTGCTGACGCTCCGGCAGCTGGCCACCCTCGAGGGGCTCATCCAGGAGTGGCGGCGCGAGAACCACGGCATGACGCGGGCCTCCTTCGTGCGCTTCTCCAACTTCGCGGTGGGGCGAGGGCGCTCCGCGGCGTCCGAGGTGCTCGAGGCCCGGGAGCTCTTCCGTCAGGTGGGGGCCGCGGGGCAGGCCGATACGGGCACCTCGAACCCCGGCGTACCGCACACGTTGGGCGTGGTGAAGTGGAGCGACCTGTACGACCCCGAGGGCGGTCCGGGCGGTAGCTGGCGGCGGGTAGCCGACATGAACTGGTTCCGCGAGTACCACGCGGTCACGCTGCTCATCCCAGATGGGCGGGTGATCACCACGGGGGGCACCCGTATCAAGTTCCAGGTCGGGCCGACGAGCGCCGACATCGAGGGCTTCGTGCCGCCCTACCTCTTCCGAGGGGTTCGACCTCAGATCACGTCCATCTGGGCGACGCGCCTGGAGCGCGGACGTGGGGTCACCATGAACATCGCGCCCGCGACCACCCTCACCAGCGCTGTGCTCGTCAGCACGGGCACACACACCCACTGGGTCGATACCGGCACGCAACGGCGGGTCGTGCTCCCCGTTAACCAGAACGGACCTACGGCTGAGATTGACATCCCGCAGGACCCCAACCTCGTCCCCGCCGGGTACTACATGCGGTTCGCCATGGTGGACGACATCCCATCGGTCGCGCGCATCGTGCAGGTGGTCACCGGGTGCAGCCAGGACTTCAACGGCGACACCGACTTCGGCACTGATCAGGACATCGAGGCGTTCTTCGCCTGCCTGGGCTGGAACTGCTGCCCTACATGCCTGACTGCCGACTTCAACGGCGACGGCGATGTGGGGACCGATCAGGACATCGAGAGCTTCTTCAGGGTCCTCGGGGGAGCCCCTGCTAAGGTCAGGCATGCACCGCACCAGCATCGTCACGGCACTGATCGTCGGTTGCCTCCTTTCACCAGCGGCATTCGCCCAGACGCCTGCAACCGCGCCGATTGAGGTTGTGCGCCTCCCCACGGGCGGCTTACAGCCCCGCTGCCTGGCGGACGCCGCGGGGACTGTTCACGTCGTGTACTTCAAGGGCGATCCGGGCGCTGGCGACCTCTGGTATGGGACCCTGAGGCCCGGGCAGGGTGAGCTCACGACGCCCATCCGCGTCAGCTCACAGGAGCACAGCGCGGTCGCCGTAGGGACCATCCGTGGACCTCAGCTGGCCCTCGGGCGCGGGGGCCGCGTGCATGTTGCCTGGAACGGGTCGTCGAAGGCAGAGCCCAAGGGCCCCAAGGCTCCGAGCGGGTCCGGGAGTGCCCCGATGCTCTACGCGCGTCTCAACGACGCCGGCACCGCGTTCGAGCCGCAGCGATGCGTCGCTGCCTCATCGACCGCTCTTGACGGGGGCGGCTGCGTGGCGGCCGACCAGGAGGGGCGGGTGTTCGTGGGCTGGCACGCGGCACAGCCCTCCGGCCCCGGTAAAGAGGCGGACCGGCAGTTCTGGGTCGCGAGTTCAACCGATGACGGCCGGACCTTCGCGCCGGAGGTCGCGGTCAGCCCCAAGGAGCTGGGGGCCTGCGCCTGCTGCGGCACGGCCGGGTTCGCCGACAGCTCCGGGCGCGTTCACTTCCTCTTCCGGGCGGCCAAGGACAATGAGCACCGCGACATGCAGTGGCTGCACTCGGCTGACCATGGCGCGGCGTTCAGCGCCGAACCGCTCCAGGCGTGGAAAGCCAACCAGTGCCCCATGTCTTCCGCCTCGATCAGTCAAGCAGGAGACGGGCAGGTTGTCCTCGCATGGGAGACACAGGGCCAAGTCGCCTTTGCGCGGGCGGACCCTCAGGCCGGCAAGGTCGGCAAGACCATCAGCCCGGAGGGGGCGCCCAAGAACCGCAAGCACCCCGCTGTTGCGGTAGACCCAAACGGGCGCGTGTTGCTCGCCTGGGCCGAGGGGACTGGGTGGAACAAGGGCGGGGATGTGTGCTGGCAGGTTTTCGAGAAGAACGGCACCCCCGTTGCGGCCCAAAGGGGCCAACGCGAGGGAGCCGAGGGGCTTCAAACCTGGAATGCTTCCGCGGCCGCCTTCAGCAACGGCAGGTGGGTCGTCATCTATTGAGACACCGGTCACAAGTCGGGCGGGTGTGATCAATGGCCGTGGTGATGGCCGGAGGGCGGTGGCTCTTTGGGGGCTGCCTGCGGTGGCGGGCTGACGCGGCGTGCCGCCGGCCTCGGGGCGGTGCTCGCGTCGTCCCTGATCCCGTCCCGGCGTAGCTCCTCGGGCGTCGCGGCGACCGACTGCGTCCCCGGCGGGTTCTCGTACCAGCCCGGGTCCTCATAGCCGTTGGGCAGTGACTCGCGGACCTTGAGGATCGTGAACATACCGCCCATGGTGATGGTGTCGTGGGGCCCGGCCCCGCCGACCATGGGGATGCTGTTTGGGGGCACCTTCATGCCCATCTCCGCCATGTCGCCCATGCCCGCCTGGCCCATGGTCATGTACCCGGGCAGCAGCGGCCGCACCTTCTCGTCGAGACCGGCCGCGTCAACGCCCACCATGTTCGGGACGCCATGCCCCATCTGGTTCATGACGTGGTGCGTCATGTGGCAGTGCAGGGCCCAGTCGCCGGGGTTGTCGGCGGTGAACTCGATGGTCCGCGTGCTGCCGACCGGCACGATAACGGCCGTCTCGGGCCAGCGGCCCGCTTCAGGGATGACCCCGCCGTCTGTCTCGGTCACATCGAAGTAGTAGCCGTGCAGGTGGATCGGGTGGTGGCTCATGGGGCTGAGGTTCCCCAGGCGGATGCGCACCCGTTCTCCGAGCTTGGCAACCAGCGGTTCTGTGCCCGGGAATGACCTCCCGTTCATTGTGAGCACGTTGAAGTCGGTCATCTCGTTCGGGTCGGGGCGGCTGGCGCCCACGGGGATGAACCACTCATGCAGCAGGATCGCGAAGTCACGGTCGGGGCGAGGGCCCTGCTGCCGCCGGGGGTGGATCACGAACAGCCCGGTCATCCCGAGCCCGATCTGCGTCATCTCGTCGTGGTGCGAGTGGTACATCAGCGTGCCGTGCTGGCGGAGGGTGAACTCGTACCGGAACGTCTCCCCGGGCATGATCGCCTTCTGGGAGAGGCCGCCCACGCCGTCCATGCCGCTGGGGAGCAGCACGCCATGCCAGTGCACCGTTGTCGGCGCCTTGAGCCTGTTGGTGACGTAGATGCGGACATGGTCCCCATCTACGGCCTCGATCACTGGCCCGTGCACCGAGCCGTTGTACCCCCAGCAGCGGGCCACGAGACCCGGCGCAAACTCGTGATCGACCTCCTCGGCCACAAGGTGGAACACCTTCACGCCGTCCACGACCTTGTACGGGAGCGTCCAACCGTTGGGGACGATGACCGGTGTGTAGTCCTTCCCCGGCTCGCCCGGGGGCTGCACCGCGTTCTGCGCCGGTACGTTGTCACGGGCTGGGTTTGTTTCGCCAGGCTGAGCAGGGCCGTGCTGCTGGTGCTGATGTACCTGGGCCGAAGCCCGCGCCGCGAGGAAGGCACCACCGGCGAGAGCGGCCCCGCCAAGAAGGGTCCTGCGAGTGAGCCCGGGAGCATGCGCGTCATGCGGCTGTGAGGCGTTCATCAGTGCCCTCCTGCGCCGCTGCCGGCGCCGGTTGTGGTGCGTCCCGAGGTGCTCGACGATGCCGATGAGAGAGTGGTGGGTGATCCCGCGATGGCCCGCTGAACGCCCGCGCGAGCCGTCCAGTAGTCTCGCAGGGCCTCGATCGACGCCGCGGCCGCGTTGATCTGGTCCCGCTTGGCCTGGAGGAGCTGGAACCCCGAAACCTGCATCGCGTTGAACTGGAGCTGCGCGTGATTCACGATGCGCTCGTGAAGGGGCAGGATGACGGTCTGGTGCTGGAGCACGCGAGCCCGGGCTGATTGCAGCGCCGCCTCGGCCGCCCGGGCGGAGGCCCGGAGCCGGACCGCGGCGGCGTAGTAGCGCTGAACCGCCTGCCGCAAACGGGCGCCGCCCTCACCTGCCGCCGCACCCCCGAAGTCGAAGATTGGGATGGGGACACTGAATGACGGCCCGACGGACCAGTGGCCCTCGATCTCCCTTTCGGCGGCGACTCCCACCTCCGATTCGTTGAGCCAGGCGAGAGGGCGAGCGAGCCGAGCACCCACGGCGGCCTGCTCCACCAGAGCCCGCGCCTCCGCGAGCTCGAGGCTCTCCGCCACCGCGCGCCGCTCCAAGCCTTCCAAGTCGCTGTCGGATGCCGGCGGCTGTGGGAGACGGGAGGCCGCTGTCCAACCAAGGTCCGCGCCCCAAACGCCCATGAGGGCGTTAAGCCGCTCGCGTGCCTGAACCGCGTTCGCCGCGGCCGTCTCGAGGTCGAGCTTGGCCTGCTCGTGGAGGGCTCGCTCGCTGAGTAGGTCGAGCTCGCGCGTGTTGCCCGCATCGAAGAGTCGCTGGGCGAGTTCGGCGGACGCGGCGGTTGCCTGCTCAATCGTCCCCCGGAGACCCTTCACCTCCTCCGCTGCTTGCCACTCATAGAACGCGGCCCTGGTCTCGAAGGCGGTGTCCACCGCCGCGCGGGTGACCCGTACCTTGGCAGCCTCGAACGCCGCCCCTGCCCGCGACTTCCGCAGCGACATCGTGAGCAGCGACAGGAACTCCTGCGACACATCGAGGTCCATGCCGGTGCCGCCCCCCTCGGTGTCGAACCGCAGCGTCCCGCTGAACACGGGGTTCTGGAGCAGCCCGGCGCGGACGAGGTCGGCCTGCGCGATGTCCAAGTCCTCATAGATGGCCTGAAGCTCACGGTTATTGAGGAGGGCGACCTGGACTGCGGAATCGGCCGTGAGCTCCTTGCCCAGGAGTTCAGAGACCGCAGCCCTGGCCTGCTGGTCCTCGCCAGTACCGCGGTCCCACGCCACGCGGGCCTCGGTGCGTGACTCGATCCCTCGCGAGACCTCGTCGAAGCCGAGCCCGGGTGTCATTCGGGCGCAGCCAACGAGCCCGCCAGCCGAGAGGAGAATGCCAGCGATGTGAGCTCTCACTTGGGGGTCTCCGGCGGCACTGGCTGATTGATCTTCATCCCGCACTCGGGGCAGCGGTCCTCGGGGTTGCGGCTGGTGACCTTGGAGTGCATCGGGCACATGTACAAGGTCCCCGCTTGTGGCTCAGCGGCGGACGTGGGAGGGTGCGCCTGCTTATGGGCTGCGTGGTCATGGGTTGTGGAGGGTGGGGTTGCCGCTGGACGTTGCCGTTGTGTATCGACGTGCCCGCCCGCATCCGGGTTCGCCGGGTGGTCAGCTGAGGTCGCGATGGCGCCGTGGTTGGAGCAGCCGGCGAGCAGGTGAATGGCAGTAAGGGAGAGGATCCGTGTCATGGTGGTCCTTTCGCGTGGGCAGAGTGTCAGAAAAGGAAGCGGAACCCGAGCGTGAGCACGAAGTCAGTCTCGGGCCGCTGGTCTACGTCCTGGATCACGGGCAAGCCAACGCTCGCCTCCAGCGCGAACGTGCGGGCCTCGTAGAGGATCCCGGGGCCGATGAGCACCTCGTTGTCGCCCCCCGTCTCGTAGAGGCCATTGAGCTCGAACGTGAGGTAGGTCGCGGCCGTGGTGTCCGCCGAGTATTGCTCCGGCGCCAGCCGGAACAGGTACGCGGTGTCGTACCGCAGGGCGTCGTCGGGGCCGTCGCCCGGGCGCATGTTGAACTCATCGCCACCCGTGTTGAACTTGTACTGGAGGGACTGGTTGATCCCGTGCCTCCCCAGGATGGCCGTGAACACGGTCCCGACGAAGGGGTCGAGCGAGTGGCTCGATAGGTCCCCCGTGCCGGTCGGCAGCTCCGCGCCGCCGAAAAACGCGACCCGCACCGAGTCCACCGGGCTCAGGTCCCACTGGAGTGGGCGCCACTTCAGTGAGAGCGAGGAGTCGAAGGTGCCGAACCGGTCCTCGTCGCCCATGTGCCCCTCCTCCCACGAGGCGACCACGGGCACGGTGACGGTCGCGGAGAGCTCGCGTGAGACGCCATAGGTCAGCGCCGTGGTGGCGACGACCTCCTCAATCTCGCGGTCATGCGGCGATGGATCGTCACCCAGACGCATGTACTGGAGCTTCTCGCGCACGTACCACTTGCCCTGGCTGGGCTGCGTGGCCGCGGGGGTGTTTGTCGCCTCCTGGGCGAGCGCGACGGCCGGGAGGAGGCCCAGCGCGAGCGCAGCGGCTGTCAGGGTGGGGCGTCTCATGGGATGCGCACCTCGGCAAGGGTGAACCCGCTCTTGTACACGGCGTCCTCAAGCTGCTTGCGTGTCACGCTCGCGCCGGGCACGAACGTCACCTTCACCTGCCCCGTGCCCATGTCCACCGAGGCATCCGCCACGCCGGGAACCTCGAGGAGCTGCTTGTCCACGTTGGTGGCGCACAGCGGGCAGCTCATGCCGTGCACAATCAGGGTGGCCGAAGCGGCGTCCAGCGGTCCGGCACTGGACTGTGCCACCTGCCCCGGACGGGCCTCGACGGCGCGGCTGGCGCAGCCCGCCAAACCCAGGATGGAGAGAACGACCGAGACAGACGCGAGACGAAGAAACAGACTCATCGCGGGACCTTTCGATTGGAGGTTGAGCATTCAGCGTGGGCACTGGTCGCGGCGGGGCGCGAAGGGCCACACACCAGTCAGAATTTGGGATTAGAGCGGGAGGGCAGGGTTACCTGCCTGCTACACGACGAGCGCGCAGTGCTGGCGCAACAGGGAAGTCGGCGGCATCGGCGGAGCCACCGCGGCCACACTGGGAGGGCTGAACTCTGCCGGGGCAAGTACCCGCATGTACGCCGGTGGCCAGGTCAGCACCTGGAGGAGGACCGGGAGCTCGGGCGTGAACTGATCGACCTGCGGGCCCACGTACGACGCCCGCTTGCTGCACGCGCAGGAACCGTCGTGCTTGCATGGCTTGCCGGACTGCTTGTCTTCACTCTGGCAGCAGGCGCGCTCTGTGCGCTTGGAGCAGCAGGCGGAGGCTACCTCGGCCGCCCCCGCCGTCCTGCACATGCAGAGCGGCATCCAGCACGCCAGGGTGACCGCGAGCAAGAGTCTCAACATGACGGAGGCGAGTGCCATCGGTGACTCTCAAGAGGCTAGCACACTTCGGGAGGTCCCGCGGGTCCAGATGGGAGCCCCCGGGGGGTATATCGGACGGAGAGAGCATACCCCGTCATTCGAATCGGTCAACTGCCGCCACCGAGAACTCACGAAGTCGCCGCCTTGGGCCCTTATTTTGTGCATCCGTCTGGATTGTGGGGACGGATCATTGGACGATATACCCTGTGGGGGTATACTCAACAGGCCAATTCAAAGGAGCCAATCATGTCCACCCTCTCCCAGTCAGCCACCCGAACCCTGACCATCGACGGAATGACCTGCGGCCACTGCGTGTCCCGGGTTACACGCACCCTGTCCGGGATCCCCGGCCTGACCGTTGTTGATGTCCAGGTGGGCAGTGCCACGGTCCGCGCGGCCTCGGAAGACGCCCTCAAGCAGGCAGTCGATGAGCTAGCGAGCGTCGGGTACAAGGCAGCCGTCGCACCGGAAAATGAAACGAAGCCGGCGCGGTCGTGCGGGACCGGCTGCTGCTGCAACTGACTCTCAGACGCCTCCACTCAGCCACAACCCGGAGCACAACCATGCCCTCCAAGAACGATTCGACTCCGAGCCCCGCCTGCGGGTGCCACTCTGATCCAGCCGCGCCCGGTGAGCGGCTCGCTCACGCCGTTGATGCAGACCTGAAGGCAGCCAACACCCTGCGCCTGAAGCGCGCCGAGGGTCAGGTGCGCGGCATCGCCCGGATGATCGAGCAGGATCGATACTGCGCGGACATCATCACACAGATCACGGCGGTGCAGGAGTCACTGCGTGTCGTCGCCAAGAACCTGCTCAAGAACCACATGAAGCACTGCGCCTCCGCGGCCCTCACCTCCGGCGACGCGAAAGCCCAGACCGAGATGATCGACGAGCTGACCGACCTCATGTCGAAGATCGCCAGGTAACACCAACCGAGCAAGCCATGAACCACAACCACGGACATCACGCCGCGTCCACGGCGGGCGCTCCTCCTGCGCCCACCCACGATCACCATCACGGCCACAAGGGGGCTGAGGCGGCCGTCGCCGCTCCGGCCGTTCAACGCCTGGACCTCCCAGTCAGCGGGATGTCCTGCGCTTCCTGCGCCAACATGATCGAGAGGGCGCTCGCGAAGGCCCCCGGAGTCTCCGGCGCCAACGTGAACTTTGCGACCAAGACGGCCACGGTCCACTATGACGCAGCGGCGACCTCGCCCGCGAAGCTGGTGGAGACCGTCCGAGATGTCGGGTACGAGGCGAAGCTCCCCTCCCCCAGGCGACCCGCCGCTGGCGCGAATGTCGCCCACAGCTCCCATCACGACCACTCGCACCACGGCACCGGCGGGGACGAGCACGCTGAGCACATGCACGTCAACGCCGACGAGCAGCGCACCCTGCTCTGGAAGGTCATCGTCGGCACTGTTCTCTCCATCCCGGTCCTGGTGATCGCGATGTCGCACGGGGCTATCGAGGCGCTCAACAAGCCCTGGATCAACTGGCTCCAGCTCGCCCTGACCACCCCCGTAATGTTTTGGTGCGGTGCTCAGTTCTTCCGCAGCGCATGGAAGGGCCTCAAACACTTCCGCGCCAACATGGACAGCTTGGTCGCGATGGGCACCGGGGCCGCGTACCTCTACTCCGTCGCCGCCACCATCTGGCCCGGGTTCTTCGCGGCGGCACAGGTCAATGACGGGATGCAACACGGCGCGCCCATGGTGCCCGTGTACTACGAGGCGGCCGCCGCCATCATCGTTCTCATCCTCGTCGGCAAGCTGCTCGAGGCCAAGGCTACTGGACGTACCGGCGCGGCCATACAGCGGCTCCTTGGCCTCCAAGCGAGAACGGCCCGCGTGATCCGCGCTGGGGTCGAGCAGGACATCCCCGTCGAGCAGGTGCTTGTCGGTGACGCGGTGATCGTCCGCCCGGGCGAGAAGATCCCGGTGGATGGCCGCATCGAGAATGGCTCCACCTCCGTGGACGAGTCCATGCTCACCGGCGAAAGCGTGCCCGTCGAGAAGCACGCCGGCGACCCCGTCTTCGGAGCGACCATCAACGGGACGGGCGCCATCCGGTTCACCGCCACCAAGGTCGGCGAGGATACCGCCCTCCAGCAGATCGTCCGGCTCGTGCAGGAGGCCCAGGGCAGCAAGGCACCGATCGCCCGCCTGGCCGACCGCATCAGCGGCGTGTTCACCCCGGCAGTGCTGGTGATCGCGGCGGTCACATTCGTGGTGTGGTTCGCGATTTCGCCGCCCGAGATCCGCCTGAACATGGCCCTGCTCACCTCTGTGTCGGTCCTCATCATCGCCTGCCCGTGCGCCCTCGGGTTGGCGACGCCGACCGCGATAATGGTGGGCACGGGCCGCGGTGCCGAGCACGGGATCCTCATCAAGGGTGGCGAAGCGCTCGAGACCGCCCACAAGCTCTCTGCAATCATCCTCGACAAGACCGGCACCATCACCCGCGGCAAGCCCGCGCTGACCGATGTCCGAGTGTTGCCCGGGTTCGACGAGCCCAGCTTCCTGCGTCTGGTCGCCTCCGCCGAACGCCGCAGCGAGCACCCTCTTGCGGACGCGATTGTGCGCGGGACAGCTGAACGAGGGATCCAGCTGTCGGAGCCGTCGTCGTTCAACGCGGTGGTCGGCCACGGCATCGAGGCCACGGTCGATGGGCACAGCGTGCTCGCGGGCAAGCGACAGCTCCTTGCTCAGCGCGGAATCGACACGGCCCCGCTGGAACCGATCGCAAAGGAGCTCGCGGCCGCCGGCAAGACCCCCATGTACGCGGCCATCGACGGCAAGGCCGCGGGGCTCGTCGCAGTCGCCGACCCCATCAAGCCGAGTTCACGAGCCGCGATAGCCCGCCTTCAAGGCATGGGCCTGCGAGTCGCGATGATCACCGGCGACAACGCCCACACCGCCGGGGCGGTCGCTGCTCAGGTCGGCCTCCCTCCCGAGCTCGTTTTCGCGGAGGTCCTTCCCGAGCACAAGGCCGAGCACGTCCGCAAGCTGCAATCGCAGGGCCTCGCGGTTGGGATGGTGGGTGACGGCATCAACGACGCCCCCGCCCTCGCCCAGGCCGACGTGGGCCTGGCCATGGGCACCGGCACCGACGTGGCGATCGAGGCCGCGGACATCACCATCCTCAGCGGCGACCTCAATGCCATCCCCGAATCCATCGCCCTCTCCCGGGCCACCATGCGGACCATCCGCCAGAACCTCTTCTGGGCCTTCATCTACAACGTCGTGGGCATCCCGATTGCCGCGGGCGTGCTCTACCCGGCGACCGGATGGCTTCTCAGCCCGATCATCGCCAGCGGGGCAATGGCATTCTCGAGCGTGTCGGTGGTGCTGAACAGCCTGCGGCTGCGTCGAACGCCGCTCGGAACCGGCTCCTAATCACCGCGAGTTTCGAACAGGTCGGAAAATCAGGGAATCAAACGGGCTCGAGATTGCGGCGCAGACTCTGGCGCACACACGGGTCGGGACCGGCTCAACTTGGGCTCCGGGCTCCTCGAATCGATACTGATCCATCTCTTCTCGAAGCGCCGGTAAACTGGAACCCGATTCGAGGCGACACCCGGGAACGCTGTGTGAAGTGTAGGAAAATGGCGTACAGCGATCGAGCAGCGGAAGTGAGACGATGCCGTGCAACCATGCGGAATGGTTGCCCGTGCACGAGGTGGGCGGTCTGGGGAGACTCGCTCGGTCGGTGTGCCTCGCATGGGGGCCGAAGGCCCGCGGGATGGTCTGGGCCGCAGTGCCGGACAAACTGCCCGTCATGCACCTGCGCGGCCTACGAGTGGCCCCACAGGCCAGGGGGCGGGCTGTGCCGCTGGCCCGATCCTCCGGAATGGAGGTGCACGGTCCCTCCAGGCACACATGCCTGGCCCCGGCCCCGATCTGACACCAGCGCGGGCGCCCTGATGCAGCAGCTCAATCTGGTTTGGCGACGGAAGCGCGCGAGCACCCGCCGCCCCAACCGGTCAGCTTGAGGCTCGACCGGTGACCGCGACGGCCTCTCTCTCGTCGAGCAGCACGGGCATATCAGAGAGTCGCTGGCTCACCAGCGCGAAGAACCCCTCATCGGTGAGGGTCTCGTAGGTCACCCCCTTGTACCGCAGTTCGACCCGGGCTCCCTCTAGCATCTCCTCCGCCGTCCCTGCGAGCTCGTGCAGTTCTTCGCGCAGGAGTTCGGGGATGTCCGAGTGAGTCGCAGTTACGTACCAGCGCTCCGGGGGGTGGGCGCTCACGGCGGGGAGGAGTGCCGCGTGCAGCACCTCGAGCCGCCGGTTCATCGCGGCTTGGAGGTGCCCGCCCTTGCGGCGGCGGGCCCGGTTGAGCATCTTGACCAGGGTCCGCACCGCGAGCTCGAACTTTGGCTTATCCGCCAGCCGCAGGATGTAGCCGTAGGTGGGCAGGTGAACCAGGAAGCGGGCGACGATGAAGTCGCGGATACGGGTCAGTTCGGTCCCCCAAACGCCGGCGTCGGCCTCGTCGATCAGCCGGAACGTGCTCTCCAGGAGATTGCCCGTTTTCTCGTCGGGAATCCCGACGAGGTCGGCGGGGATCTTGATGGTCTTGCGTGAGGTCATGCAGCCCAGCAGCCTCAGCTCCACGAACTCGATCCGTGCGGTGTAAACGCGGAGCATGCGCGAGAGATCGACGGGGGCCGGGGGGAGTCGCTCAAGATCCGCCTCGACCGCTTGGAGGACGTGCCTGTCCACGGGGTCCAGGCCCACGATCTGCTCACGCACGCCGTTGGGGCCGGCGCCAAGGTCCCGCTGGAGTTCCGGGGGTGGCGAGCCCACGCGGATGGCGTTGGGCTTCAAAGTGGCCGCGTTGCTGGCCGGCGCGGCTTCGACATTCAGAGGCGTGGGGGCGAAGATCAGCGTCTCGTCGTCCGCAATCACTACGCCGATGCGGATGCCCGCGTGCGTGTTCAGCGTTGCCCCGAGCCTCGCGGCGGTAGTCTGGAGCAGTCGCACTGCCTTAATGTCGCCGTACCCGAGGCGGCACACCTCGGGGTCGACATCGAGTGTGATCGAGACCGCATCCCGGCCGAGTAGCAGCCAGCACTCAGCGGGGTCCTCTGCGAGGTCCTCGCTCAACCCCGGCGCCACCACGATCACGCGCCGCCTTGCCCGCGTAATCATCCCCGCGATCACGTCGTCGTCCGCCACCACCATCGCATGCCCGGCTTCGTTCATGGTGTGCTCCTGGGTTGATAAGGCAGGTTCGCCACGTTGTAGGTCGGGTGCTTCTTCTCTGCACCAAGCTGCTGGTAGCTGGCAGTGGTCAGCCAGCTCGCGTGCCCGGCAAGGTACTGAACCTCCGCGAGTTCCTTCCCGGCGCGGATCAGGCTCATGACGTACGCACGTCTGATGTCCCGCAGCGTCACGTTCGGCACCCCGGCTCGTGCCGCGATACGGCCGCCGATGTCGTACATGGCCTGGTCGGTCATGCGGCGGAAGCGGATCAGGCCGCCGCGGTCCACCGGCAGCAGTAGGGGGCCCGGCTCGCGCGAGCGCACCTCGAGCCAGTCTGCCATCGCCTGCCGTGCCGGCTTGCCCAGTACCGCCAGCCGGTCGTACTCGGGGCGCTCGCCACGGATGTGCAGTTGGCCGCTTCGTGGGTCGTAGTCGCCGACGTCAAGCGCAACGGCCTCCGCCCGCCGCAGCCCTGTCGACGCGAACAGCGCCAGCAGGGCCGCGTCGCGCCGTCCCGAGGCCGTTCTGTCGTCGAGACACGCCTTGAACATCACCCGCAGCACGGCCTCACTCACCGGCACCGCCTCCGCGGGCGGCTTCGGCTTCACCCTCTCCAAGCTGGCGGCGGTTTGAAACTCGCCCTCTCCCAGCAGCCCCATGTCGCGGCAGGTCCGCAGCACGCCCCGCAGGACCGACAGAACCTTGTTCGCCGTGGCTGGTGCCAGCTGCTCCATCAGCTCCGCCCGGAGCTTCACCGTCTGCTCGCGCCGCAGCCGCTCCCACCGCACCTTGAACGGGTCCACCTTCTCGATGCCTGTCAGCATCGCGGCCAGGCGTGCGAGCGATTCCTGCACCGTGCGGCGTGACCCCTTGCCCAGGCTGGAGAGGTACTTGGCCGCAGGGGAGCCAGCCATCGTGCGCTCGGGGTCGAGCCAAGGATTCTGCTGCGGGCGCGGGCTCATCCCCGGCTCCCCGCAGGCGGGACCACCGGCATCCGCTCGCCGTCGTCGAAGACCAGCTCGCGCTCCGGCCACCGCATTGCGGCCAGCCGCCCGACGAAGGGCCCCGCGAACCGCCCCTCGCTGCGGTCCCACCAGCTCCCGCCCACCGAGTAGTCGATGCACATCGCGCGGCCGTTCCCGAGGGCTTCATTCACCGCGTACTTCGAGAGCAGACCATCGTCCTGCTGGATTCCGGTGACCGGCAGGCGCCAGTAGTGCCCGAAGACCACCCACTTCTCGCCGTCGTACCGCTCCCACCAGGGGTTGCGCTGCTCGTTGCGCCACTGCCCGCCGGCGTAGTGGGGGTTGGGCGCCGCCACCTCCGGGCCCGATGTGATCAGCTTCATCGGGTTACGGTTCTGCTTTGCCAGCCCTCGCACTACTTCGTTCGGCTCGTCCCCGAGTTCCTGCTTCACCCGGGCCGCGTGGCGGGCGAGCGCCTCGGCTGGACCGCTTTCGCCCGCGAGCATCGCGAGCCCCGCGTCATCCCAGTGTGCGTGCACCACCCGCAGGTCTTCCCGCTCCATCGCGAGGGGCAGGGTTGCGAGGAAGCTCAGGACCTCTTCTCGTTCCGCTGCGGTGGCGGGCCGCTCTCCCGGCCGCAGGGGTTTGTGGCCGAAGATCCAACCGTTGTTGTCCCGGCGTGCCCCCGCGACCGCGTTGAGGTCATGGTTCCCCATCACCGCGCAGGCCCGGCCTGTCTGAACCAGCTTCTGGACCAGCCGCACCACCGCCGCGCTGTCCGTCCCGCGATCAATCAGGTCGCCCAGGAAGACCAGCGTCCGGCCCTCCGGGTGCCCACCATCCCCGTCGTAGCCGAGGAGCCGCATCAGGGCGCGGAGGGCGTCGATCTCGCCGTGGATGTCCCCGACGAGGTCGAGCGGGCCGTCGGGCAGCCGCCGCAGGGCTTGCCAGCGGGGCTTCTGGTCGGCCGAGTTGAGGGTTTCGGGGAGGGGGAGGACGGCAGGGTTCAGCGTGCTTTGCACTGGCACCTCCATCGCCAGTCTACACAGTGATTCTCATAAGTCAACGCTTCGACACTGTCGAGAAACGTAGACTGACGTACTGCTGTCACCCATTGGAGAGAGCTGCCCTTTGCTCCTAGCCTGCGTCATGCAAACCACCACCTCCGCCGTGCCCGACCCGTCCGCACCCCTCGAGGGCTACTGCGACCTGCACGCCCATTCCACTGCCTCCGATGGCACCGACACCCCTACCCAGCTCGCCCATGAGGCTAACCGCGTCGGCCTGCGCACCCTCGCCCTCACCGACCACGACACCACCGCCGGCCTCGCGGAGTGCGCCGCCGCCTGCGCCGCCCTCGGCATCGAGTTCGTCCCCGGAACCGAGCTCTCGTGCGACATCGACGCGATTCTCGATTCGCCGCCGGGCGAGTCCGATGGCGTCCTCCACATCCTGGGCCTCTTCATCCGCCATAACGACCCCGGCCTGCTCACGCTTTGCCAGCAGCAGCGCGACCGCCGCAACGAGCACGTTCCCCGCATGCTCGCCGCCCTGGCAGCCCTCGGCATGCCCGTCACCATGGAGGAGGTCGCCGCCCTTTCGGGCGGGCAGGTCATCGGCCGCATGCACGTCGCCGCTGCGCTCCTCGCCCACAGCTACGTGGCGTCGATCGCCGAAGCGTTCCAGAAGTACATCGGCACCCACGGCCCTGCCAACCCGCCGCGAGAGTTCGTCCACCCGCGTGAGGCCATCACGACCATCCACGCCGCGGGCGGCGTCGCCGTGCTTGCGCACCCGGTGCAGCTCAAATGCGGCACCGACGCCGAACTCCGCACCGCCGTAACCCGCCTCCGCGACATGGGCCTGGACTCCCTCGAGGTTCTGCACTCCGATCACACGCCCGAGCTGACGGCCAAGTACACCGTGCTCGCGAGAGAGCGGAATGTGCTGACCAGTGGCGGCAGCGACTACCACGGCAGCAACAAGCCCAAGGTGCGACTGGGATCGCAACAGGTCCCCGCTACTTGGGCGAGTGCCTTGGATGCACTTCGATCAGCAACAACTTCGAGCGAGTCATGAAACCTCAGGACCTCCATGCCGCTCTCCAGAGAGCCCTCACAGATGCGGGGCCGGCGGCGGGCTCCTCACCCGCGACCGCCTGGCCCACGTTCCGAGACACCTGCGTCCCGGCAGCGAAGGCCCTGCGGGCAGGAGAGCTGTTCTTCGACTGGGGTACGCAGGACGAACCTGATGGGCGGCGGTTCTATGTCTCGTTCCGCTGCGCCAACTGGTGGGTCAATGAGCCATGGCGGGACGACTCAGAGTGCGACCTCTGGCAAGTCGAGCTCGAGTTCACACGCCCCTCCGACGCGGCAAGCGGCGCCCTACGCGCCGGCAATCACGAGTGCCTTGATGTGGACGACCCCGACACCTTTGCCCCGGCCGTGGAGGCGTCCGGGTTGCTGCCCATGACCGAAAGCATGGGCGGCTGGGTGATTCGGCTTACCTGGGAGCGTCTCGAGGACTAACGCCCCCCCCGCATCTTGCGATCAGTTCGCCTTTCTCGCCGGGCACTGGTCGGCGCAGATCGTCTCGCCCGTCAGCGGGCACACGATCTTGCCCGGGCAGTCGGGCCGCTCATCGTTGACGGCGCCCATCTCCGAGCGTGAGCTGGCCGACGAGCACCCGCCCGCGAGGCCCACCACCGCACCCGCCCCGATCAGCCCCACTGCGCCCAGGGCCATTACCGCCACGCTCTTGCACTTGCAGCCCATCGTCAGACCCCCCGGTTTGCGGCCGACCTTGCTGCTCAGAGAGACGAGCACGCCGCAGCACCCGCCCGCCCGGTCGTCACCCTTGCGTTCTCAGCAGTTCCCGCCTCCAAGCACGCGGAAGAAGCTCTCGATGTCCTGGTCGGTGCCGTAGTCACCATCGCCGTTGAAGTCCGAGCCCCGCGCGAAGCACGTCTGGCAGCAGGTCCCGCCCAGGCAGGCGAAGAACGCCTCGATGTCCTGGTCGGTGCCGATGTCCCCGTCGCCGTTAAAGTCGGCGGTGCAGCCCACCCCGCCACGGGGCTCGCCGCAATGAGTGTGCTGGCAGTCGCTGCCGTCCCCGCCGTACGCCCCCGAGTGGGCGTGGCAGTCTGCCGCGGTCATCAGGAAGCAGTGGTCGTTGATGCAGCACGCGCCCGTGTGCGGCGCCGGCGGAACGCACTGGACATGGGCGCACGACGTGCCCGCGCCCGAGAACGTGCCCCCGTGGGCGGCGCACGCCGCGGCATCGAGCTGATGGCAGGCCGCGACCCCGCCGCCGATGATGCAGCAGGCGCCCGTCAGGGCTGGCGGCTGGCAAGTGGTCGCGGTGCAGGCGGTGTGGTCGCCGTGGTAGACCCCGCCCAGGTGCCCGCACTCCGCGTGCGTGCGGACGGAGCAGGTAGTGCCCACGCAGCACGCGCCGGTGGCGGGAGGCGGCGGGCACGCGGCCGCGCACGAGGAGCCCGCGCCATCGAACACGCCGCCGTGGCTGGCGCAGCCGGTGTGCGTCGTCTGCACGCAGGTGTGGTTGGGCAGGCAGCAGGCCCCGTTGGCGGGCGGCACGCAGGTGTTGCTGTGGCAGGCGGTGCCGGACCCCTGGAAAGTGCCGCCGTGGGCGGCGCAGTTGCTGTGCGTGGTCTGCACGCACTGGAGCACGCCGCCGCTCATGAGGCAGCAGGCGCCGGTTTGAGCGGAGGCCGTCGCGGCGAACGAACCGAGTACCAGGGCGAGAAGGCCGAGCACGCGGGTGTTCATGGTGGGTCCTCTGTTGACTGCCTTGGGAGAAGCGGCTTTTTGAAATGGCCGGCAGCCGCGGGCCAACGACGGCCGGAACCAGCGTACCACACCCCCGCGAGTGGGAGGTGAACGGCTGGTCCACCCGGCAACCAAAGGCCCCTTGCGGCATGGCCGAGCAGTTCATCCAGGACTAGGCCATTGGCGCCTTCCGATAAGCCCGCTAAGCCAGAGGTGCGCGGAGTTTCGTGAACGTGGGTTTCCGAAGGTCCGCCAGCGGGCCTGACGCGAAGTGCCGCGAATACACCCCCGAGTCAAACCCGACGATTGATGTCCCGGAGGTTGCCACCGCTGCAAACACCCGCGTCGCTGCGTTCATGATGATCGGCACCAGGTTGACGAACACCTGATTGGCGGGGTAGCCCTCGGCCGCCGCCTTCACTCTGATGGCGTCGAAGCCGCACTCCTGATCCAGGAGTACAGCTGACGCCCCCCGGTCGCGGATGCGCGCGGTCGGGTCGGCGAGCACCGCCCTGAAGTCATCCCATAGAAGGTAGTACCTCGACACCGTGCCCTCACCGGCGAGCAGCGTGTAGTCCACCATCAGGAACTCAGCCCCTGCGCGCTGCTTGAGGCCGCCGTGCTTGAGCATCAGCGCGTTCCAGCTCTGGAAGAGCCCGCCGGTGTTGTGATGACGGGCGTTCCGCACCAGGAGCACCGCCGTGGTGTCCCCGAACGCGTAGAAGTTGAGCACCTTGGGAGTGGAGGTCCCCAGGGCGTCGTGCGCAGACGCCATCGCCCCGAGCACGCCGTCGAACGCCCGGTCGTGGTTGTCAACCGCCTCTTCGAGATCGACCTTGGCCAGCGCGGGCGTGGTGAGGGAGGACTCTGCGTAGAGCCTCAGCGAGTTCCCGAGCCGGTCCGCCGCGAGTTGCAGGGTGTTGGGGGGCATCGGCCCGCATGCTACCGTCAGTCCTTACGCCGCGAGCCGGGTTGCTCTGGAAGCCTCGACCGCCCCGAAGCTCACCGTCATCAACGCCGACACTGGCCCCGACAGGTCGCTCCGTTGGCCCTGGATCGTGTACTCCATCCGCCCGTGGCCCGCGGGGAGCGTGCTGTCGGTGTAGCGCTTCTTGCCGGTGATGCCCACGATGGTGAAGGCGGCCTCGCCGGGGAGGCGGCGGCGCACGATGTAGCTGGTCCCGCTGCTGCCCTCGGGGTTTTTGGCCTTCCAGCGCAGCTCGATGGCGCCGCTCGTGGCGACCAGAGACGCCGTCACGCTCCGCGGCTGCGCGGGTTCGGCCATCTTCGTGGGCGTGGCGATCGGGGGCAGCTGCCCGGCCGAGTACACCGCCTGCGGGTTGTCCGTGCTCTCGGCGTAGGCGCGGATGATCCGCACCGTGTCGCCCTGCACCGCCAGCAGCCTGGCCAGTGCCTTCTCTGCGTTGGTGGTCGCCGTGCGGTACACGTTGCGGGCCGCCTCCTGGGCCCGCACCGCCGCGTCCAGCTCGTCCACCGCGGCCTTGTACAGTGCCGCCTGCTCCTCCGGCAACCCCAGCTGCTCGGCCTGGCCCACGAAGATCGGTGCGTGCGCCCTGCCCCACGCCTGCACGGCCGGCCGCGGCGAACGCGGGATCGGGTTGTTGTTGACGGTGGCCATGGGGTGGTGCTCCTGCAAATGGGTCCTTGCTGACGGTGCGGCCCGGGCCTGCCGCACCGCGCTACACCTCACAGGTCGTCCAGAACGCCCACCCGCTTCAGCCCTTCTGCCCCGAATCCATCAGAAACCGCCTATCACGGCCCCGCCGCTGCCCCGCAACCGCATCCTTCAGCCCCATGGCTGCCGATTCCCGCCCCGTGACGACGGGGAACTGGGCAGGAACTCGCGGTTGCTGGGCAGGATTGCTGGGCTTCGTCCCAGGGTTATCAGGGAACGGGACAGCAATGCCGTTACTGGGCATGACTGTGAACTCCTCCACCCCAGCAGCTCCATGTGCGCGGGCTAGGGGAGGGGACAGGTCATCGATACACTCCGACTTTGCTCAACGACCCAGGCCGTCCTTCTTTTCGCGCTCCAACTGGCTCATTGCGTCTCGGTATTCGCGCTGGAATCCCGAGTGCATCACCAAGACGTGCGCCGAGTTGGTGAGCAACGTGATCCCGTTCGCGAGGGAGTACACAATGGCGACAATCGCGCAGTGCCTGAACCAAGCGACATCAACGCCCTTGGCGACGATGAGCAGGACCGTCGAGGCGTAGAAAACCGCCGCTGCTATGAGGAAGACGGTCGAGAAGGCACGGAGTTTGCCCTCGTGCTCCAGGTATTCGCCAAAAGGGCCCGCGACTGCCGCAGCGAACGCAGCCCATGCTGCAAGTGCTCCTCCGAACAGCACCCCTACCAGCGCGGTCCAAAGGTCCACCGTAGTTTCCAGGAACTTTGAGAGTGCGGCGAACTCGAAGGATGCCCGGAGAATGGCGTACACCACGCCGGCGAGGATGCACTCGACCAAAATGCCCCAGGAGAGTTGAGGTCGGAACCTTGCGAGGGGGTGGCTCACTTGCGCCCCTTCTTTGTGTTCCCGATCTTCATCTTCTTGGTTGAGCCATTTGGCGGCGGACTGACAGCGTCCATTTCACGAATCAGCTGTTCCAGGCAAGTCTTTGTCTCCTTCGTCCGCGCGTTCGCAAGCATTCCGCGAGCCACATCGCGAGCGGTATCGATTGAACCTCGCGCAGCCTTTCGTCCCGTCTTGACAGCTTTACGCTCCCCGTTCTTCACACCTTGGAACTCAACACCGCCCTTCTTGTAACCAGCTTGTGCCAGCTCAGCAGAGGCATGAGGCAGTTGTCCAGAGGCCTGTGAGAGTCCGCGAGGGTTGTACATTTTCTGCACCCATTCGCGGACTCCTCCATCCTGCATCCGCTTGTAGATGTCTTGAGCGCTGCGCGAGATCTCAGGATTCGGGAGTCGCAGCACGACCTTCATCCGCGTCAGCTTGTCGAACGAGGCGAATGCCTCCATGATCTCGTTCTTCTCGGGGATCGCTTCTAGTTCGATCCTCGTGCCGAAGCCGAGTTCGGCCGCAGACTTCCCAAGTATGCGTTGCAGCGACCCTCGCCACGCCTCGGTTCCGAGAAGCGCTGACCTGTACTCAACCGCCACCGCATGTCTGCTCATACGGAAGATCAGGTGCACATACTCCGCCGGAGCCGGGTGGAACTCCGTTCGGTCTTCAACGACACCACCGTCGGTGAGAGTTGGCGCAACCTTTGACCTCAAAGCGCGGATCAACTGCACAACGACTAGGGTACCTCCATCGTCTGCGGTTGATCGCGTGAATGACCGCAGCGCCCACGTCAACTCAGTGGTCTCAGTCGCGGTCCGCTCATCGAAGCCTTCCGTACAGGCCAGCTCGATTACCCGCTCGATGTCTGCGTCACTTCTCAGTGCCTTTAGGTCAGGTTGGTATAAGGACGGCTCCTCGTCTTCGAGGTTGAGCCGATACATGTCGAATTGGAACGGAGAGGTGTTCGCCAAAGCTCGGCCCCCATGCAGCCGGGGGCAATGCTAACAGCAAGTCCCTGGGCGGGTCTACGCCCTCTCCCCATTCAACCTCAGCAGGTTCCCCAGCACCCGCTCCTCCACCTCCGCACGCCTGGCCGCGAGCGCATGCCCATCGGGCAGCGGCTGGCCGGCGCCGGTCTCGGTCCACACCTCCGCCCAGTCCTCCTGCCAGCCGCCCTGCGGGTCCACGGCGGCGTACGCCGCGAGGACGGCGCGGTCGAGCTGCTCGTGGGCGAGGCGGAGCCATGTCGGGCGTTCGTTGTACAGGTTCGTCAGCGTCCGCTTCTTGAGCCTGGGGTCCTGCGCGGCCGCGGCCATGATGGCGGAGTGGCGGATCAGCGGCCGCGCCGCCTCGGGCACGTCGAGGAACTGGTCCGCCGCGTCGATGCGGGCCGCGATGGGCGCGATCCACTCAGGCGGGTTCAGCCACCGCTCCCGCTGCGCGTCGAGCTCCTTCGCCGCGGCCGCGATGACTTTGTAGCACGCGTCGTTCACCGGCTCCTTACCGGGCGGCCAGGGGAGGGGGAAGGTCTCGAAGCACTTTGTGTTGTTGTAGGTCGGATCGTTGCCAACACCGTGCCAGCCCACCATCTGTAGGCTCCACAGCTCGTGGACCGCAGAGTGCATGTTGCCAAAGAAGTAGTCATCGGACCGGGCGAAAACGAAAAGTCGGCTGTCGGGCAGTACCTGAGTCGCCATCCAAGTGAATAGCCGGTGCTTGGCCACCCTGGGGGTAGCCAGCATGCGGTGAAGTGGGGCAAGTGCTCGTCGCATGTCCGGGCGAGGACGGTTCAGTAGCCACCAGCGCGAGGCAGGGCCTTGGTCTCGGACCTCTTTGCGATTGGCAGCGACAAGCGTCTCGATCACCTTGAGGGGAGCCTCGTACTTGGCAACCTCGGCCAGCGACGCGCTGGGCCCAAAGTCGATAATCCACTTCGGGTCCTCTCGCTGTGTGATGTGGTCGCCATTCGCCCACGGGCGGAGCACGTCAACGTTGGCCATGCCCGATGCGTTCGGAATGCCAAGTAGTTGACGGGCCTGCTGCCATTCGATGTCGAACGCTCCCCCCTTGGTGGTCCCCATGTACGAGACCTTTTCGCATTCCTTTAGTGCGGCTGCGGAATGGGCGGAGGTTCCCGTTGAGAGGTCCGGGTTGATCGATTCAACGATGGTGCCGTCTACACGCTTGGGCCCATCGTGGCTGCCGAACGAGATGATCGACACCCTCACTGATGCACCATCAAGGACCCAGGGTCGGTCAGACCACACGTCAAACATCGCCGCTGGACCCGTGAGCCGCTCTAGCACAGTGCGGTTGTTGGTTCCCCGAATGCCCTGAGTCGCGAGTAGACCAACCCGTGTTGTGGAGTGGCCGACGATGGCCCGCCTCGCAAGCTCAAACCAATAGCAGCAGAGGTCGCTAGTCTTCGGCAGATCGTGAGCGGCGAACATCGCCTGGATGTACGGCTCTTCCAACCCTTTGGCGCGGAACACCTTGGAGCCCAGGAACGGCGGGTTGCCGATGATGAAGTCGGCCTCGGGCCACTCCGCGGGGTGGGGCAGGGGCTCGCCGTTCTTGCCGACCTTGAGGATGGCGTCGCGGTTCTCAATGGTCTTGAGCGAGGCGAGCACGGGGTCGCTGGGCGCCTTGAACCCGTTGTCGCGCATCCACTGGAGGTAGCCGATCCAGATGACGACCTGCGCGAGCTCCGCGGCGTAGGGGTTGATCTCGATGCCGTAGAGCTGCGTGGGGCGGACGCCCGGGAAGAGGGGCACAGCGATGTCGGGCCGGGACGCGAAGGTGATGACCTCCTTGTCCAGGTCCAGCAGCCGCTGGATGGCGACGTACAGGAAGTTGCCCGAGCCGCACGCGGGGTCGAGCACGCGGACGCCTGAAAGCCGGTCCACAAACGCCCGGAGCTTTTTCTCAATGCGGCTGGTGAGGGTGGACGCCTTCACATCGCCCTTCTTCTGGGCCTTCCTGTACTCGCGGCGGGCGGCCTCGGCCCGCTGTGCGGCCAGTTCCTCGCACTCGGTGCGGACGGCGTCCCACTCCCGTCGCAGCGGCTCCATGATGACCGGCTCGACCACGAGGAGGATGTCCTCGCGGCTGGTGTAGTGGGCGCCGATCTGGGAGCGCTTGGCGGGGTCGAGTGAGCGCTCGAACAGCGTGCCGAAGATGGCGGGCTCGACGCTGCCCCATTCCTGCCCCGCGGCCACGAGGAGCAGCCCGATCTCGGTCTCGGTGAGCTCGAGGGCGGGTTCCTCGTCGAACAGCCCGCCGTTGAACCAGGCGATGTCCTCGGTGCCGAAGGCCCCGCCCGTCCGCATCTTGGCGAACAGTTCGGTCAGGCGTGGCGTGAGCTGCTTGGGGTGGTGGTGGCACTTCTGGAGCAGGGTCTTGAACAGGTCCTTGGGGAGCAGCCGCACGTCCTCGGCGAAGAGGCAGAACATGCACTTCATCAGGAAGTGCGCGGTGGTGTGCGGGTCGTGGCCGCGGTCGCGGAGGGCCTGGGCGAGCGTGCCCAGGTGCTTGGCGACCTCCTCGGTGACCTTCTGGGCCGTGACCTTGGGGCGGAAACTCTCGGGGTCGGTGAAGGCACGGCGGAGGAGGGCGAGGGCCTCGGGCTTGTCCATGTCCGCCAGGGCAACGGTGTGGACCTCCTTCCTGGTGGCGGTGAAGTTGGTGTGGATCTCGGTGCGGGCGATGTCGCTAACGATCAGCAGCGGCGGGCTTTCGAGGGCCTCGCGGTACTGGAGAAGCTGTCGGTAAGCGTCATCTAGGGTCTTGTACTTGTCCTTGCGCTTGTACTCCCAGCCGAACTTGCCCTTCCACCACACGTCGGCGAAGCCGCGGTCGCCCTTGGCCCCCTTGCTCGCCCCCCCGGCGACCTCCACCCCCTTCTCGAACGCGTACTCGGCCCCCGTGGCGTCGTGCTCGGCCGGCGTGGGCTGCCCTAGCAGCCTGCACAGGTCGATGAAGTGCTCCTGGCTGGCCGCCCGCTCGGGGAGGTTTACGCGGGACCACTTGGCAACGAAGGCGGCGGGGGTCATTTGTCCTGTGTGCAGACCTGAAGGCAACACATCCCCCGTCGGAATCGTGGCTGGCGGGCCCGGTGCTGAAGCTGTCGGTTGGGGCCCGACGCTTGCGGCAACCCCCGGAGTGGAAGCAGCATAGCTGAGACCGCCCCCGGAGTGGTGGCCGGATCTGACCCCTTGTTCAAGGAGCGCACAATGGCGCAGCGTGACCTCGACCAGCTTCTGGCCGACTTCTTCGACCTGACCCAAACTCCGGCGGGAGCACAGATCCTCGATGAGTGTGGGCGGGATTATCACCGCATCACGATGGCCTACCGGGCAGCCGAGGCCGCCTGGACGAAGCACGCCTGGGAGCGGCTGGTGCTCGCCTGCCGGGAAGGACGGATGCTTCCGGGGCGGCTCGGTGTCTACGAGGTGCCGGTCTCGTCTGAGGACCCGAAGCCGACCGAGTTTGCGAGTCACTGGAACATCCCGGTCAAGGTCTCGCGTGCGTGCGAGGCGAGCCTGAACACCGACGATCCTGAGAAATTGGGCACGAAAGCCGCGAAGGCGGCGCTGCGGATGCTGACGACCTGGTTGCGTGAGGAGGCCGAGTTCCAACTCCAGGGCGGCACCAAGCAACTGGACGGGGAGTTCGCGTCGGCCTTCTTAGCGGTGTCTCTCTGCCTTCCACCCAAGCCGATCAACCCCTCAAAGGAGGACCCTGACGAAGCGCACGCCGTGCCCATGGCGGACCGATTCGTTCTCAGCCTCATGGACCTCTGCTGGGTTCATGACCACAAGCGACCCCAGTTCACCACTGTTCCCGCCTCGCTGCTTGCGCTCCCGGAGGGCTCGACCTTCTCGAAGCAGCCCCGCTGGTTTGTGCACATTAAGAAGATGAATGCGGAGACGCGGCTTGGAGGAAAAGACATCACGCAATGGGTGCAGAGTGTGACCTCGATGTTCAGGGCGAAGGTCAGGGCAAAACGCGCTGTGGAGCCTCCGGCAACCGCGTCCGCTCCTGTGATCCTCGAGCCCAAGGGCAAGCCGAGCATGTGGGTGTCCTCGTCAACCCTCATGAACGAGTGCGGGCTCTCAGCCGGGCGGCTCCGCGCGGCCGCTCGAAGAGGGGCTCTGGAGTCCAAAAAGATCGGGAAGCTGCTTCACTATCGGCGCGCACAGGTGATTGACCTATACCCCGAGCACACTGTGCACCTGCCACGCTGACGTACGCCAAGCAGCGCATCATTGCGCACGGACGCGCACGCTGGCGAACAACTCACGGTGAGGGCCTTTCCGGGCGATTCATGATGCCGAAGATGGCCGTATGGAAACGCCGGAGAAGTTCGTCACCCTGATGGAGCTCGCCCGCAAGACGGGCCTGCCGGCCGCGTGGCTGCGGCGCGAGGCGGAAGCCGGGCGCCTGCCCAGCATCATGGCGGGCCGCCAGCGGATGTTCCCGCTCGCCAAGGTGGTCGAGCAGCTCCAAGGCACCTGCACCAAGGAGGTGGCCCGTGGCGAGTGATACCACCACCAGCACCGCGCCGCTGCTGATCGACGCCAAGGCCGCCCGCGTAATGCTGTGCATGGGCGAGCGGCGGCTCTGGATGCTCACCAACTGCGGGGCGATTCCGTCCCGGAAGATCGGCAAGTCCGTCCGCTACTCGCCCGAGGAGCTGGCAGCGTGGGTGGCCTTGGGGTGCCCGACGGACTCGAGGGCGGGGGAGCAAATCCGGCACGCAATGAGGGAGGCGGCCCTGGCGGCAGACGGGCCAAAAAGCTGATCAAGCCCGGGGGGGGCTGAAGCCATGGGAGCTCAGGACTGATCGCCTGCGGGGCGGGGGGAACCTCTCCGCGCGGGTTATGGACACACCGCGCCCAAACAGTGGCCCGCTCCCTGACCCCGGCACCGCTGGCGCGCTGAGGCTCAGCGGCACCCCCAACACTGGCCCGACCCTCGCGCCTCCTCCGGGCGTCCCTGATTGGGCCTGGTGTAAGTTGGCGACTGCGCAGGGCGGTCGCTGGGCGATCCTGGAGCGGAACGCCCAGGGCGAGGTTGTGGGCACAACATTCCGAGACCCAGGCGAATCGAAGCGGAAGCTGTGCAGCGAGGGCGGGAAGCGTGGGCTGATCCTGCCGTGGCCGTTGGACCCTTACGCGGGTACGAGTCAGGACCGTCCCGTGTGGGTGTGCGAGGGCGCCAGCGACACCGGCGCCATGCTGGGGCTGTATGTTGACGCCGTGGGGGTGCCGATGGCGGGCCAGTGCGGCGAGTGGCTCGCGGAGCTGCTCGAGGACCGGCACGTCGTCATCATCGCAGACGCCGATGAAGCCGGGGAACGGGGGGCGCAGAAGATCGCGGCGGCACTGGTGCGCACCTGCCCGTCGGTGCGGATCATCCCCCCGCCCGATGGCGCCAAGGACGCGCGGGCCGCGGTGCTGGGAGGCGCGGCCTTGCGGGCGTTCACCGATCTGTCCGCCCGAGCTGAGATATACACGCCCCCGACCACGCTGGTGGACGGGGCACCGATCCTGGTGAGGCTCTCCGACGTGAAGCCAGAGGTCGTGGCCTGGCTGTGGTTCGGGCGTTTCGCGCTCGGGAAGCTGACGCTGATCGCGGGTGACCCTGGCTTGGGCAAGTCGTTTCTGACTCTTGACATGGCGGCGCGGGTGACCACCGGCAGGGCTTGGCCCGACCGGACTGGCGAGCTGCGGGAACCTGGCGGGGTAGTCCTCCTGAGCGCGGAGGATGGGATGGCCGACACCGTCGTGCCGCGGCTGCTCGCCGCAGGAGCCGACCTGAACCGGATCATCGCGCTTCCGGCAGTACACCAAGTCCGCGGCAATGGCCGCGCGTCTGCGCGCACGTTCAACCTTGCGCGTGACCTGCCCGCGCTTGAAGAGGCGATCAAGCGGGTGGGGAACTGCCGGCTGGTCATCATTGACCCAGTGACCGCGTACCTGGGCGAGGCAAACTCGCATAACAACGCTGAGGTCCGCGGGCTGCTGGCGCCGCTGAGCGCTATCGCCGAGCAGTACGGTGTGGCAATGGTGGCAGTGACCCACCTCAACAAGTCCGGGGCGGGTCCAGCCATCTACCGGGCCATGGGCTCGCTGGCTTTCACCGCCGCAGCGCGGGCCGCCTGGTCGGTGAGCAAAGACCGGAACGACCCGGAGCGGAGGCTGTTGCTCGCCATCAAGAACAACATCGGCCCTGATGCTGGCGGGCTGGCCTATCGGCTCACCCCAGTGGGTGACGGGACGACGGCGCTGGTAGATTGGGAGCCGGACCCCGTAAGGATGAGCGCGGACGAGGCCCTGGCGACGGAGCAGGGCGATGACAACGACGACGGGCGGACCGAGCGCGACGATGCGGCGGATTGGCTACGGGAAGTCCTCCGAGATGGACCGAGGTTGGTCAAGGAGTTGGAACACGAGGCGCGCGAGGCCGGATTCACGATCATCACCGTGAGGCGCGCGAAGAGCAGGATCGGGGTGAAGTCTGAGAAGTCGGGATTTGGGGGAGCGTGGCAGTGGATCTTGCCACCGGACTCTACGAAGTCCCCCAAGGACATCATCGAAGGTGATCGTCCTCCAAAGGGTGATCACCTTGGACGCGATGCCGAGGAATCTGGCTGAAATGCACCGAAGGTGATCACTGGGCACCGGGTGAGCATCTCGGGAGTGCTGCCGAAGTCTCGATCAGAGCTCCGTAATAGTTGCACTACAGGAACGCCTGCTGTATCATTCGAGCGATGACGGTTACTGAGCAGCTGAGACGAGCAGTCGAAGAGTACGGGGAGACCCGTTACCAGATCAGCAAGGCGACAGGCGTGCCGGCGTCGGTCCTATCACGGTTCGTGGCGAACGGGCAGGGGCTGAGGTCGGAGAACATGGACAAGCTGTGCGCCTACCTGGGACTGGAACTGTCGGCGAAGAAGAAGGCGGGCGAGGCCCGCAAGGGGCGGTGAGCCATGGCGAGCGTGTTCAAGCGTAAGGGCGAGAAGCGGTGGACGATCTCGTACTTCGACCACGAGGGTCGGCGCCGCGAAAGGGCCAGCGGCACCACCGACAAGCGGCTGGCCGAGCGCATCGCGGCTGAGTGGTCGGACCGGGAGCTCGAGCGTTCGCGGGGGCTGGTGGACCCGGTCGCGGAGCGGCTGGCCGCTGAGCGCACGAGGCCCCTGACCGAGCACTTCGACGACTACGCCGCGCATCTCGAGTCTCTGGAGCGGGATGCCCGGCACATCGAAGGTACGACGCGGTATTTGCGGAAGCTGGCCGATGCGCTGGGGTGGACCACTCTCGCCAGCATCGATGCCCACACGCTTGTGGCCTACCTCTCAGAGCAGGCTGAGAAGCGGGGAACGGGCGCCCGAACCTTCAACGCGGCGGTGACGGCGTGGCGGGCCTTCGGTCGATGGTGCGCCCGCACCAACCGTCTGGCGGCGAATCCCATGGCGATGGTGGGGACCCGGAACCTTGAGGCCGACCGGCGTCGCGTGCGGCGGGACCTCTCCCTGGACGAACTTGCCCGGATCATCGATGCGGCGGAGCGGGCGCCCACGGTCGTCGTCCAGAAGCCCACGCGGGGTGGCGACGGCGAGCTCCGTCACGTATCAACCAAGATGAGCTATCCCGACCGCGCCTGGGCGTACCGAATCGCGGCCGGGACTGGGTTCCGGGCCGGCGAGGTCGCCAGCCTCACGCCAGAGAGCTTTGCCCTGGACGCGGATATCCCGACGATCACGGTGGAGGCGGCGTACTCGAAGCGCAAGCGGCGGGACGAACAGCCGATCCGTGCGGACCTCGCGAACACTCTCCGGCCGTGGCTGGAGGGGAAGCCCCGCGGCGAGTGCGTCTGCCCGCTCCCGGAAGGGAAGGCGGCGCTCCTGCTACGCGCGGACATGGAGGCGGCGCGGGAGGCGTGGGTGAACGAGGCGACCTCCGTGCCTGAGCGGGTCCGGCGCGAGAAGTCGGACTTCCTGCGGTCTACCGACAGTGCGGGCCGCGTCGTGGACTTCCACGGTCTGCGGGTGCACTACGTGTCACGGGTGGTGGAGGCGGGCGCGAACGTCAAGGAAGCCATGGAGCTGGCCCGTCACAGTGACCCCAAGCTGACGCTGAAGACCTACGCCAAGCTGGGGATGCACAACCTCACCCGAGTGCTGGAGGCTCTGCCCGGTGCGAACCAAGGGCCGAGGACTGAGGCACAGACCCTTCGCGCCACGGGCACCGACGACGCAGACACACGCCCGCAAAAAAGCCCGCACTCTGAGCGCGGAACGGCACCAGAGGGCGCGGCGTGGCGCAACGACGAGACCTCCGGGAGCGACCCCATCGGTGACCATAAACCCTTGCGTTTTACGGGTTCGAGCGACGCGGCGCAAGATGGCGCGGCGAAACGCGGAAGTGCCCCCCGAAGGACTCGAACCTTCGACCCGCTGATTAAGAGTCAGCTGCTCTACCAACTGAGCTAGGGAGGCCTGGATTTGCCCCGGTGCCTGAAGCGGGCGGCCGGTGAGGGCGAACCGCGTGGGCTGGGGAGGGGTAGTGTATCGGGGTCGATGCGGGGGTCCAGTGGTGGGAGTGTCCAGATTGACACTGACCAGCCAACCCCCTACCGTTTCGGCCCTGTTGGGATGGCTGGAAGTTCGGGCCAGGTGAAGGCTTGGCGGGCTTCCGGTTGAGTTCCTGGATGTTCTCTGGTTCGCCCGGTTGGCCGCGATTGGTGCGGGGTAGGGCGGGAGTAGTTCGATGCAACCTACACATCGCGTCAGCCCTGGTCGTACCCGCCGTCGCCGCAGCCACCACGCGCTGAAGCCCATCACTCCTTCGGTGGACCCGCTCACGGGTATGGCGAAGCTGCACCACCGCGCGGCGAAGGACTCCGGGTATGTCCGGGCCGGGCTGCAGATCAAGGTTCCCAAGCTGGGCATCGGCGTCGCGAAGTCCTGAGTCCCCGGCTCTTCCGGCATGAGGCCGGTCTGCGGGGGGACGCGGCGTCATAGCCAGGGACGCGCCTCAACGCCCCCTTGCGCACAGCTGAACAATCCATGCACCGCACACATTCCATGGAGCGGCCGAGTTCGTCCAAGCCTGTCCGGGTGGCCGTGGACATCATGGGCGGCGATCACGCGCCCGACGCGATCCTCAAGGGTTGCGTGATGGCGCTGGATGAGCTGCCCGAGGGCGATCAGATCGTACTGGTCGGGCCGGGCGTGCTGATCCGCGAGATGCTCATTGAGCGCGGGATCAAGGACACCGATCCGCGCCTGGAGATCGTGGACTGCACGGAAGTGATCGAGATGGGTGACTCGGCCGTGGAGGCCGTGAAGACGAAGACGGATTCGTCGATCGTGCGGATGTCGGAGATGGGCTCGTTGCGGCACGCGAAGCACTGCGACGTGGTGCTGTCGGCGGGCAATACCGGCGCGTGCGTGGCGGCGGCGAGTTTGTGCATGCGGCGGCTGAGGGGCGTGATACGGCCGGGCATCGCGGTGACGGTGCCGGCGTTCCACGGGCCGGTGGTTCTGACGGACGCGGGGGCCAACCCGCAGCCCAAGCCCGAGCACCTGTGGCAGTACGGGATCATGGCGGACGTGTACTGCCGGCAGACGCACAAGATCGAGAACCCGCGCGTCGCGCTGATGAACATCGGCAGCGAAGAGGCGAAGGGGACGGGGCTGATCAAGCAGACGCGCGATCTGCTCAAGGCCACGCCGGGGCTGAACTACATCGGGTACATCGAGGGGCGGGACTTCTTCGACGGGGCCGCGGATGTGGTGGTGACGGATGGGCTGGTGGGCAACACGCTGCTGAAGGCGGCGGAGGGGATGGCGAAGAGCCTGTTCAAGGCGATCGCGGCGGAGATCATGCACCAGGACCCGACGCTGGTGATGAAGTTCGAGCCGGTGGTGAAGGCGATCTACGCGAAGAACGACTATCACGAGCACGGCGGGGCGCCGCTGCTGGGCGTGAACGGGGCGTGCTTCATCGCGCACGGGAGCAGCGAGGCGCGGACCATTCGCGCTGCGATCCGCAACTGCCGGACGTATGTGCGGAACCACGTGAACGAGGCGATTGTGAAGCGGCTGGCGGAGATCGAGCAGGTGATGCCGCGGTCCACAGTGGTCAAGAGCGAGAACGCCGACGAGGGCGTGAAGGTATGACGGCGGCCTTGCCAGGCGGGCAACGGCGCGTGGGCGTGCGGATCGCGGGGACGGGTTCGCAGCTGCCGAGCAAGCGGCTGAACAACTCGGACCTCGAGAAGCTGATGGAGACCAACGACGAGTGGATCGTGCAGCGCACGGGGATCCGCGAGCGTCGCATCATCGACAAGACGGCCGGGGAGAGCACGGCGGCGCTGAGCACGCAGGCGCTGCGGAAGGCGCTGGACGCGGCGCGGATGCAGCCGGGCGAGCTTGATCTGATTATGTGCGCGACGATGACGCCGGAGATGCCGTGCCCGGCGACGGCGTGTCTGGTGAGCGAGAGGATTGGCGCGGGCAAAGCGGGGGCGATGGACCTGAACGCCGCGTGCAGCGGGTTCGTGTTCGGTCTCAATCTGTGCCACGACCTGATCAAGGGCGGGGCGTACCGGAACATCGCGCTGATCGGGGCGGACACGCTCAGCGAGCACATGCACTACTGCACCGCGGGGCGGGGCACGGCGATTATCTTCGGGGACGCGGCGGGGGCGGTCATCCTGCGGGCGACGGATGAGGCGGGGCTGGGGGTGCTGGCGCAGGCGATGCACGCGGACGGCAAGGGGTGGAAGGACATCTACATCCCGTACGAGGATCGCGACTTCCCGGCGGGGATGGCGCCGGATGAGGAGCTCAAGGGCTACGTGCAGATGAACGGGGCCGCGGTGTTCAAGTTCGCGGTGGGCACGTTCTCGAACCTGATCGCGGAGACGCTGGAGAAGGCGAGCCTGAAGCCCGAGCAGGTGGACATGTTCGTGTGCCACCAGAGCAACGCGCGGATTCTGCACTCGGCGCGGGAGCGGTTCGGCCTGCCCCCCGAGAAGCTGTACGTGAACATCGACCGGGTGGGGAACACAGTGGGGGCGTCGGTGCCGCTGTGCCTGGACGAACTGGTGCAGCAGGGGCGGGTGAAGCCGGGGATGAAGGTCATGTTCGTGGCCTTCGGCGGCGGGCTGACGTGGGGCAGCAGCCTCTGGCAACTGTGATTCAACCACGAAGACACAGAGACACAGAGAAGAAGATCTGGACAGGGAGGCGGGAGGGCCGGCCTGTGCTGTCTAGTTGTTATTCTCTGGGTCTTGACTCTGTGCCTCTGTGTCTCTGTGGTTGAATCCCCATGGCGAGCGTGACGTTTGACAGCGTGAGCAAGTCGTACGACGGGCGGACGGCGGCCGTGGAGGGGTTCTCGCTGGAGGTGCGCGATGGTGAGTTCATCGTGCTGGTGGGGCCGAGCGGGTGCGGGAAGTCGACGGTGCTGCGAATGCTGGCGGGGCTGGAGGGGCTGACCGGAGGGACGATCGCCATCGGCGGGCGGATCGTGAACGACGTGGCCCCCAAGGACCGCGACATCGCGATGGTGTTCCAGAACTACGCGTTGTACCCGCACATGACGGTGTACAGGAACATGGCGTTTGCGCTCAAGATGCGGGGCGTGGGGCGGCTTGAGATTGATCGGCGGGTGAAGGACACGGCGCGGACGCTGGGGATTGAGGAACTGCTGGAGAGGAAGCCGCGGGAGCTGTCGGGCGGGCAGCGGCAGCGGGTGGCGGTGGGGCGGGCGATAGTGCGGGAGCCGCGGGCGTTCCTGTTTGATGAGCCGCTGTCGAACCTGGACGCGCGGCTGCGGGTGTCGATGCGGGCGGAGCTCAAGGCGCTGCACCAGCGGCTGCGGACGACGAGCATCTATGTGACGCACGATCAGGAGGAGGCGATGACGCTCGCCGACCGGATCGTGGTCATGTCGAAGGGCAGGGTGCAGCAGATCGGGGGCCCTCTGGAGGTGTACAAGCGGCCGGCGAACCGGTTCGTGGCGGGGTTCGTGGGCAGCCCGCCGATGAACTTCATCGAGGGGCGGCTGGTGCTTGTCGCGGGTGGGATGCTGTTTGAGGAGGGGTCGGTGGATGCGGAGGGGCGGGCGTACCGGCTGAAGGTGAGCCCGCGGCATGCGGACACGCTGGCGGCGCATGTCGGGAAGCCGATTGTCCTGGGTTTGAGGCCGCAGGCACTGCGCGAGGCGTCGCCGATCCCTGTAGAGGGCGATCGGGCGTGGCACGCATGGAAGCTGCCGGTACGGGTGGTGGAGCCGCTGGGCGAGGCGATGGACGTGTACTGCTCGACTGGGCGGCACGCGCTGGTGGCGCGGGTGCCGTCGCACGCGGGGCTGGGAACCGGGAGCGTGGCGGTGCTGGCGCCGGCGATGGAGGAGGCGCACTGGTTCGAGCCCGGGGAGTTCGGGCGGAACCTGATGCTGTGAGGCAAGTGAGGGAGTGGCGAATTGACGGAGTGACGAAGCGGGTGGCGGGGGCTAGGGTGGTTGGTGGTAGAGAACCGTTTCAAGCAGTTTCCCTCATCGCTGGCCGCGCAGAGTCGTGCGGTGCGGTTTGGTGAGGTGCCGGTGCTGCTGTGCCACCCGGACCCGAATTGGCGGGAGCCCGCGCCCACGGTGATCTGGCTGCATGGTCGCACGGCGAACAAGGAGCTGGATCCGGGGCGGTACCTGCGGTGGGTCCGCGCGGGGATCGCGGCGTGCGCGGTGGACCTGCCGGGGCACGGCGAGCGGGGTGACCCGGAGATGCAGAAGCCCGAGGCGACGCTGGACGTGCTGCGGCAGGCGGTGGGGGAGGTCGACCGCGTGATCGAGCACCTCGCGGACCCAAACTGGGGCGGGGCGTTCGATCTGGACCGGATGGCGATCGGGGGGATGTCGCTGGGGGGGATGGTGACGCTGCGGCGGCTGTGCGAGGCGCACGAGTTCAAGGCCGCGGCGGTGGAGGGGACAACGGGGAACCTCATGAGCCTGTACGGCGGGCACTCGCCGGAGGTAGAGACGCCGGTGAAGGGCTGGCACGCGCGGCACGACGCCGCGAAAATCGCCGAGGTGGATGCGATGCAGCACCTGCGCGGGTTCCGGCCGATCCCGCTGCTGGCGCTGCACAGCGAGGCGGACCAGGTGGTGCCGGTTGCTTCGATGCGGTCGTTCGTGGATGCGCTGCGGGGGCGGTACAAGCAGGCGTACGCGGACCCTGGGCTGGTGCAACTTCACACCTGGCCCGAGACGGGGGCGCCGCAGGAGCACATCGGCTTCGGGCGGGTGAGTAATGATGCGAAGAACCTGCAGGTGGAGTTTCTGAAGAAGTACGTGTGAAGGCCAGTGGTAAGCACAATCGCGGGGGCGGGGCGTGCCACCCGCATACCCTCCCGCCCGATGAGTGTGATCGGGACGCCGACGGGGATGTCTGTTCCGCTGCGGGTGGCGCGGGTGTCGGTTGCGATCCTGATCGCGATCAACCTGATCAACTACATCGACCGGTACGTGCTGTCGTCGGTGGAGCCGCTGGTCCGGGACGCGTTCTTTCAGAAGGGTGACCCGAACGCCAAGGGGCAGATGGGGCTGCTGGCGACGGCGTTCCTGGTGACGTACATGCTGGCGGCGCCGCTCTTTGGTTGGATGGGCGACCGCATGAAGCGGTGGACGATCATCGGCGTCGGGGTGGTGCTGTGGTCGCTGGCGACGGGGGCGTGCGGGCTGGCGTCGTCGTTCAGCATGCTGCTGTTCTTCCGCATCCTGGTCGGGGTGGGGGAGGCGGCCTGGGGGCCGATCGCGCCGACGGTGATCGCGGACATGTACCCGGTTGAGAAGCGCGGCACCGTGCTGGCGTGGTTCAACGTTGCGCTGCCGGTGGGGAGCGCCCTGGGGTACGTGATCGGCGGGCAGGTGGCAAAGCTGATGAACGGCTACGGGCCGCAGATCGGGCTGGACGCGCGTGAGGGCTGGCGCTGGGCGTTCCTGATCGTGATGCCGCCGGGGCTGCTGCTGGGGGCATGGGCCTTGTTCCGGAAAGACCCGCCGCGGGGGGCAGCGGAAAAGGTGCCAAGCACGCACCGGTTCCGGTTCCAGGATGCGCTGCTGCTGTTCAAGATCCCGTCGTACCTGTGGAACCTTGCGGGCATGACGCTGATGACGTTTGCGGTGGGTGGGATGTCGTTCTGGATGCCGACGTATATCCACGAGTTCCGCATGCGGGGAGGGACGGACGCGGCGGGGCAGGCTCAGCTCGCGGACATCAACCTGATCTTCGGCGGGATCACGGTGGTGACGGGTCTGGCGGGGACCATCGTCGGAGGTTACCTGGGGGATTGGCTGAGGCCGCGGCTCAAGGGCGGGGGTGCCTACCTGAAGCTGTCGGGTTGGGCGATGATGGCGGCGTTCCCGTTCTTCCTGCTGGTGCTCCACGCGCCGTTCCCGTGGGCGTGGGTGGCGATGGGGGCGTGCCTTTTCCTGGCGTTTATGAACACGGGGCCGACGAATACGGTGATTGCGAACGTGGTGCCGCCGGGGATGCGAGCGACCGGGTACGCGGTTGCCATCCTGGTGCTTCATGCGCTTGGGGACGCGATCTCACCGCCGCTCATCGGGGCGATCACGGATCGGTTCAAAACGGACGATGGGCGGGGGAACATGAACCTCGCGTTCAACGTGGTGGGGGTCACGATCTTCCTCGCGGGGGTGTGCTGGTACCGCGGAGCCCGGTATCTGGCCCGGGACACCGAGCTTGCACCGACCCGCCGCTCAGCGGACTCTGGGTCCCGGTGACTGCCGGCCCGCACGGGCCTGACCGGAGGAAAAAACCAGCTGGAGGGTTCTCAAGCCGAACCAGCTGGCCCGGCGATGAATACCACTGATATGAGGCCCCCCGCCCAGACCCCCCGGAACCCCTCCAACGGGGCTGCCCATTCGATTCCACCGAAGCCGGCGCCGCCGCCCAAGGTCTCGGATGTGCCCTCTCCGGAGGGGATGTTCGGGTCGTATGGCGGGGCGTTCGTGCCCGAGGCGGCGAAGGGGCCGCTCCAGCAGCTGGACGCGGCGTACGCGCGGGCGGCGTCGGATGCGGGGTTCTGGGACGAGTTGCTGGTGCACCTGCGGACGTTGGCCGGGCGGGCGACGCCTTTGTATGAGGCCGCGGGATTGACGGCCCAGGCGCGGTCGCGGCTGCCCAAGGGCGAAGGGGCTCGGATCTGGCTGAAGCGAGAGGACCTCGCGTACCCGGGCTCTGCCGCGATCAACCACGCGGCGGGATTTGCACTGTTCGCGGCGAGCAGCGGGCGGAAGCGGCTGATCGCGGTGAGCGGGGGCGGGCCGCACGCGGTGGCAGTGGCGACGGCGGCGGCGCACTTCGGGCTCGAGGCGCAGGTGCTGTGTCCGGCCGATGAGGCGCGGATCAGTGACGTCGCGCGGGCGCGGTTCCTGGGGGCGAAGGTCAGCGAGGTCGGCGACCGCACGGCGGCGCTGACGGGGGCGATGGAGGAGTGGCTGCGGAACCCCGGCGGGGCGATGCTGGTGCCGTCGGGGGCGGTTGGGCCGCACCCGTTCCCGGCGATGGTGCGGGACTTCCAGTCAATCCTGGGGCGGGAGACCAAGGCGCAGTCGCTGCGGAACCTGACCAAGTTGCCGGACGTGATCGTGTCCTGCGTGGGCGTGGGGGCCGAGGCTGCGGGGCTGTTCTACCCGTTCGTGGATGACACGGGCGTGAAGCTGGTGGGGGTGGAGGCGGGTGGAAAGTCGGGCGCGCCGGGCGATCACGCGGCCCCGCTGAGCATGGGACGGCGTGAGACGGTGCTGGGCCAGACGACGTACGCCCTCTCGATGGAGGGCGGGATGACGCTGCCGGTATCGTCGATATCGAAGGCGATGGAGTACCACTTCGCCCCGCCGGAGCACGCGTACTGGAAGGACCTGGGGCGGGTGAAGTACACGGTGGCGGGCGACGACGAGGCGATCCACGCCCTCACCCTACTGGCCCGCACGGAGGGCATCATCGCGTCGATCGAGGCGGGGCACGGCCTGGCGGAGGCGCTCCGGCTCGCAGGCGAGATGAAGGCGGATCAGAACATCGTGGTCAATCTGATAGGGCGCGGCGACAAAGACGTTGAACTCGTGTCAAAGTTGTCGAATCGCGCGTAGGGTTTTTCTGAACCAGGTGTAGGATGTTGCGTGCGGGGGGCGCCCCGTGCGAGTGGCCGGAGTGTCGGCATGGTCGTGGGCATCAGCAAAAGGGTGCTGAGGGCTGGGACGTTGTGGCTCGCGCCCGCGGGCGCGGTGATTGCGTGCGCGGGGCTCGCTGTGCCGGCGCCTGCGGTGCAGCCGTTCCGGCCGATCCAGGCGGCCCCGGAGTTGCCGGGTGCGGCGCGTGCGGCAATGGCGGTGCTGGACGACCCGGAAGCGACCCCGGCGGCACGGCTGAGTGCCGGGCGCGAACTGATTGCATTCGCAGAGCATGCGGGCGTGCGGGCGGAGATTCAGCGGGTGGTGTCTGGGCCCGCTGGGCCGGCGTGGCGGGGCGTGCTGAGTGCCCTGTCGGAGATGGCGGATGCGCCGATGCGGCTGTTCCCCTGCGTGACGCAGCGGCTGGCTTCGGCGCCCTCGGATGAAGCCTTCGTTCTGATCGAGGTCATGGGATCGTACCGGACGCGGGACTCGGTGCGGATATTGGGGCGGTACCTGGCGGAGGGTGTCGAGCCCCGGCTTCAGCAGGCGGCCGTGGGGGCGCTGACGCGGCTTTCAGCGCGGGACGACATCCCAGCGGAAGCGAGGCGGTGGACCGCTTTCGTGGCCGAGCACGAGGCCCTGACAGACAGCCAGTGGCGGGCACGGCTGCTCGATGCACTCACGGCCAAGGAGCGGCGGACGGAGGCATCGCGACAGCTGGCGATCGGGCAGCTGGTGGAGGCGCTGCGGAAGCTGCATCTGGCGACGCCTGCGGAGGAGCGGCCGGCGTATCTGGCATCGCTGCTGCTGAATGACGCATCCGAGGTGCGGACGCTCGGGTTTGAACTGGTCAGCCGCGAGATGTCGGTGACGGGCCGGATGGACGGACCTGTCGGCGTGGCCGCGCTGCAGTTGCTCGAGCACGCGGACCCGCGGACGCGGGCGAGCGCCGCGGTGCTGGTGCGGCAGCTGGCGCCGGACGGCGCGGCCGAACCGATTGCGCGGGCCCTGGCGAGGGAGACGGACTCGGCGGCGGCGTCGGACCTGCTGCTGGCGGCGGCGCGTTGGCCGAGCGAGCAGGTGGTGGCTGCGGTGTTGCGATGGGTTGCACCGGGGAGCGGGGCGGGGGAGTCGGCCTTCGAGGCGGCGCGGTGGCTGTTCCGGGCGGGGTTGCTGCAGGGGGAGGCGGCCGCGGCGGTGTTGAGCGCGGCGCGGGCGGCGGGGGAGGAGGCGTTGACGCCCGCGGCGATTTCGCTGCTGTCGGCGCTGGGAACCGATGAGGACCGTGCGCGGATCGTGCCACTGCTGCGGTCTCTTCGTGCGGCCACGCGGCAGGCAGCGGGCGAGGCGCTGGTGTGGTACCCCGAGTTCAGCGAGGCGATCCTGGAGGCCGCTGCCTCGGACGCGGACCTGTTCGATGTCGCCTGCCGGAGCGTGCTGGCCGCGGAGCCGACGGAGGGGGCGGTGCGGTGGCTGCTGCTGCTGCCGCGACCTTCGGCGGAGTTGGCGATGCCGACGCTGCTGCGGACGGCGAATGCGCTGACGGCGCGGGAGCTGCTGGACATCTCGCGGTCGATCGATGATGCGGGGCTGCGGCGGGGGTTCCTGACGCTGCTGACGTCGCCAACGCGGCTGATGTTCGAGAAGGCCGACCCGGAGATGCTTCGGGCGATCGCCGAGGGGGTCGTGGAGTTGGCGGACCTGGAGCTGTCGGAGCGGCAGCCGGAGGCGGCGCTGGCGGCACTGGACAACGCGCCGTTCGCGGAGCTGCTGGTGGAGTCGGAGCGGCTGAGCTCGGTGCGGTGCGCGGCGCTGCTGGGGCTTGGGCAGGTGCAGCTGGCGCGGCCATTCCAGGTGCCGGCGGAGGCGTGGATCCGGGGGTTGCAGCTGGCGGCTTCGAAGGAGCAGGGCGGGGCGATCCTGGCGGAGATCGAGCAGCGGTTCGCGTCGGTGCTGACGATGGAGCAGCGGGCGACGCTGGACCTGCTGAGGGCGGAGATCAACGCGGCGGACGAAGCGAGACGTGCGGCGGAGAACCCGAAGCCGGGTGGGTGAGCGCGGCGTTTGCGGTGTGTTGCTAAAGGCTCAAGAGGGCGGCGCGGACGCGGCCGGCGGCGGTGCGGAGTGCGCCAGAAGCGCCCATGGACTTTGCGACGGCCTGGCCGGAGGGGAGCTCGCGGAGGGCTTCTTCGGCGGTGGTGAAGCCGTCGATGGGGTCGAGGCCGCGGCGGAGCCAGTGCTCCCAGCGGCGGTCGAGTGGGGCGCCGGGGCCGGTGCCGTGCTCGACGCCGGTGAGCATGCGGAAGGCCATGGCGGCGACGGAGCGGACGTCGTCACGGGCGACGACTTCGGCGACGTCGCCGCCGCGCCACATCTCGCGCCAGAGGCCCAGGAGCTCGATGTGGAGGGAGCCGCGGGGGTCGACGTGGACGCGGTCGAGCCAGAGGTTGCCGTCGGCGAGGCCGCAGCTGTGGGCCGCGGCGAGGGCCTCGAGCATGTGGGTGGCGGAGCGCTGGACCTCGAAGGGGTCCATGCGGCCGCCCTTAGCCTCGACGAGCTCGTCGAGGGTGACAACGCCGCCGGGGTCGCCGAGGTAGGGCGAGACCACGACGCCGCCCCATTGCTCGTCGAGGGCGTAGGTCTCGATGGGGAGGACGTGGGCGTGGCGGAGGACGGAGATCGCCTCGAGAGCGCTGGTGAAGCGGCGGGCGTTGAGGCGGTGCTTGGCGAGCTCGAGGGTGTAGACGAGGTGGCCGGAGGTCTCGCGCTCGTGCACGGCGGACCAGCGCAGCGCCTGGGGCGAGCGGACCGGGTTGCTCTCGCGCGGGCCCACGCGGGTGGGCTCGAGGGCGCGGACGAGGCGGTATGGGCCGAACCAGCGGGCCATGGGGGGAGTTTACGGCTTTGGGTGGTTGGTTTGTTGCGGAAGTTGCAGCGTGGAGGCGCCAACCACTCCGCGGCCCTCCCCCCACGGGGGAGGAAGCGTCAGATAACGCGGCGGTCGCCGCCGAGGGCCTCGTCAACGCTGGAGAGGTGCTTCTCGTAGCCCTTGCGGCCCATGAGACCGCAGGTGGCCTGCTTGCCGAGCTCGACGGCGGGCTGGTCGTAGGCGTCGACGTTGAGGAGGAGCCCCGCGTAGGCGGTGGCGATCTGCCAGAGGTTGATGAACTGGCCGACGTGGTAGGCGTCGATCCTGGGGAACTTGAGGGTGAAGTTGGGGCGTTGGCTCTCCAGCAGGGCGTACTCGGTGGCACGCTTCTCGGCGTTGAGGAGGGCGGACATCTTCTTGCCCTCGAGGTAGCCGATCGCCTCGACGTTGAGGCCGGTGGGGATGGTGACGTCGTGGTCGAACTGCCCGACTTCCATCAGGCCGATGACCTTGTCGTTGGGGCCCTCGCGGTAGAGCTGCACCTGCGAGTGCTGGTCGGTGGTGCCCAGGGCCTTGATGGGCGTGAAGCCGGCGAAGACGCGGTTGCCCTGGAGGTCGTGCTCCTTACCAAGGCTCTCGGCCCAGAGCTGGCGGTACCAGTCGGCGAGGAGGTAGAGGGCGTTGCTGTAGGGCATGAGGACGTGGTTGGTCTTGCCCTTGGAGGTGCCGAGCTCGACGAGGAGCGCGGCGAGCATGGCCGCGGGGTTGTGCTGGAGGTCGGGGTTGCCGCACGCCTTGTCCATGTCGGCGGCGCCGGTGAGGAGGGCGTCGCTGTCGATGCCGCACATGGCGGCGGAGAAGAGGCCGACGGGGGAGAGCACGCTGAAGCGGCCACCGACGCCGTCGGGGACGGGGAGGGTGGTGAAACCCTCGCGCTCGCAGATCTGCCGCATGGTGCCCTTGGCGGGGTCGGTGACGGCGACGATGTTCTGGGCGTAGTCCTTGCCGAGGGTGCGGCTGAGGAGGTCGCGGATGACCATGAACTGGGCGGCGGTTTCGGCGGTCTCGCCGGACTTGCTGATGACGTTGAAGAGGGTTCTCGAGAGCCCGCCGCTGTTGCCGGTGCTCTGCTGGCAGAAGTCGAGCACGCTGGCGAAGTAGGCGGGATCGACGTTGTCGACGACGAAGAGGCGGGGGGCGCCCTTGCGGACGGAGTCCGAGAGGTTCCACGTCGGTGGGTTCAGGGCGGACTGCAGGGCGATGTTGCCCAGGGCCGAGCCGCCGATGCCCAGCACGACCATGGTGTCGAAGCGGCCCCTGCACTGCTCGGCGATCGTCGTGACCGCGCTGACGTGCTGCGAGCGCATGGGCTCAAACGGCAGCTCGCGCCAGCGTTCCCAGCCCTTGCCGCGGCTGCCCGCGAGGCGCTTGGTGGCGGCGGCGATGGCGTTGTGGACCTCGGAGCCGGGGGCGAGCAGGTCGGGGTCCAGGCCGTGGGAGCCGACATGGGTCGCGAGGCAGTTGGTGAAGTCGAGGGTGAGCATGGGGCGGAAGGGTAGGGGAGGGAGAAAGTGCAAAGGGCAAATAGCAAAGGGCAAATGAGAAGGGGAGTTCGGTGGAGGAGTGGGTCAACGCTCGCCGGCATCGCTCAGGATGCGGTCACGAAGGGCGTGGGACATGCGAAAGTCGATGGTGGCGTGCAGCTTCTCGAGGAGGGGTGCAACCGCAGGGATCAAGCCCGCCGCTTTGGCATCCACGAGCATGGACAGGACGCCCGTCGTCGGGACGCCGAGCTTGCTGGCGACCCCGCGGCCGCGACGTTCATCGATCAGGAGCTTGTCGGCACGGAGTTCCAGCGCGAGGGCGATCGCCGCGGCCTCGCCGGGGCCCAGCTGCGCGTCCAAGGCGATGGCCGCTGGGATGGCACTCGGCGCCTGCACTCGAATGAACGGGAACGTTGCCGGATCGAATGGGCCTAGCCCGGCGACATCGACGCGCAGCTCCGTCATCACCGCAGGAGGGATCACCACCGACTGATAGAGCGCTTCCAAAACGTGCACGAGGCCGAGCGCCTGCAGTGAACGCAGGGGTGAGGTGTCGCTGACAACGAGCATCAGCCCGCCTTCTTCCCGGCGCGGTCGAGCTCGTAGTCCTCAAGCGAGGTGTGGTAGAGCGGCAGCCGCCGCTTGTGCAGCTCGTTCTCGAACGCGGGCCGGTCGAGGCCGCAGAGGCGGGCGGCATCGGCCTTGACGAGCTTCTCGGCGTCGAACAGGCGGCACGCGAGCTCGATCAGGAGGTCCCGCTCGGTCACCCCCGCCTGCTTCAGGATGTCGTCGGGGACGTTGATCGTCATGGCTGAAGTTTAGGGCCGCGCGTACTTCCTCGCCGTGACCGCGTCGCGGAGGCCGGGGAAGGCGGTGAGGGTGGCGAAGGCGAGGCGGACGGGGAGGCTGGTCCAGACCTCGCCGCGGGGCTTGCGGAGGCTCTTGACGATCGCGTTGGCGACGGTCTCGGGGGGCTGCATCATGAAGCGCGGCGTGCGGATCTCCGCCGGCTTCGGCCCGTCTGCGGCCCCCGCGGCCTTGTGCGAGCGGGCGGCGGACTGCTCGAAGAACTCGGTGGTCGTTCCGATGGGGTGCACCGTCGAGACCGCGATACCGCGTGGCTTGAGCTCCACCAGAAGCCCGCGGCCGATGTGGTCCTGGGCGGCCTTGGTGGCGGAGTACACCGTGTGCCACGGCAGGGCGAACTTGCTGAGACAGCTGGAGCAGATCAGCACGTGCCCGCGGCCCGCCTTCAGCATGTGCGGCAGGGCGGGGCGGATCGTGTTGAGCGTGCCGAAGAAGTTGGTCTCGAACATCGCGCGGATGTCGGCGTCGCTGGCGGCGTTGGGCGGGGCGATGGGTGTGTCGGCCCCGTAGCCGGCGTTGGCGAACACGCTGTAGATGGAGCCGAACTCCGCGATCGTCCGCTCCACGAGGGCCTCGCAGTCGGCGGGCGAGTCCACGTTCGTGCGCACGACGATCGCACGCCCGCCCTCGCGCCGGATCTGCTCAGCAACTCTCTCTAACTTGTCCTCGCGGCGAGCGCCGAGGGCGACGGGCATCCCCGCGCGGGCGCACGCCACGGCGGTAGCCATGCCGATGCCGCTGGAGGCGCCGGTGATGGCGATGGGGAGGTTGCGCAGGTCTTTGGGCATGAGGATTGAACCGCAGAGCACGCAGAGAATGCAGAGTCGGAGCCTTAGGAACAGGGTACGGAAGGGAAATAGTGGGGGATCGCGGGGTTGGATCTCATGACCCGCACCTTGCGGGCGGTCAGTCCTCCACGCCCTTCTCCGCGCGACTCCGCGTTATTCCCTCCGCATCCTCCGCGTTCAAGGCTTCCAGTCCCGAAGGCCTCGTCAGCGCTGCGGGACTGCTTACCGCGCGGCCTTCTCTTCGATCTTTTCGCCCAGCTTCTTCGTGTCCTTGCCCAGGCCCTCCATGGTGTTGCAGGCGGTGAGCAGGACGCAGGCGGCGACGGCGGTCAGGATCACAAGCAGGGCCTTCATCGGGCGACTCCTTTCGCGTTGTCCCGGGGCGTGTTGCGCCTTTCCGGGGGGCAGAATCCTACCACTACGCAGTGGTCTTGTGCACGGCGGGGAGGTGCGGGGATGGCGGCGCGGTCCCCAGCGAGGACGCTCGGGTACAAGGGCTCACGCCGCGAGCTTGGCCGGCCCCGCGTCCTCGTCGCCGGCACGCTTCGGGCTGCACGCACCGCCCCGCAGCCACGGCGCGATGTGGGCCGACGCCCCCTGGCTCCAGGGAGAAAGGTCGCCGCGGGTGCCGATCCAGGCGGCGAAGTAGGTGACGTGGGTGCCCGGTGCGGCGCGGGGGGCGTCGAGCGTGACGCGGTCGCGGGTGAGCACGGCGACAAACTCGGCCGACTCGCGGCCCGCGGCGGGGCCGTCGCTGATGACACGAACTAGCAGCAGGCCGACGGTGCCGTGAGGGCGGGCGCTGCGGGGGGAGGTGGGGTTGATGACGCGGAGCAGGTGCCGCTCGTGCGAGTCGTTGGTGATCTTGAGGCTGGGGCACTCGTGCGGCGCGGGGTTCAGCGGGAACCGGCGCGGCGGGGGCCGGATGCCGATGCCGACCTTGAGGGCGCTGCTCACCAGCGGGTTGACGCGGATGAGGGCGGCCACGCGGCGGATGACGCGCTCGGCGTCGGCGCGGCGCTGGTCCTTGGTGTGCACGGCGGGGGTGGTGCGGGTGGAGGGGTTACGCGTGGCGGCGAAGGCCGCGTGCCAGGCGGCGACGGCGGCGGCCACCTCGGCGGCGTCGGTTTCGGAGACGTGGAAGGCCGCGGGGTCGGCGGAGAGGCGCGTGCTGAAGGCGCGGGACATGTTGACGAAGGCGGCGTCGGCGCGGGGGATGAACGAGGTGCGCATCGGCGTGTCTCCGGGCGGGCGTGGCGCGTGGCGGGGCCGCGGCCTCATGTCTTCGGCTTGGGGGCCGCGGTCCTTGAGCGCCGGACCGCGGTCCGGTTGCGCGGCATCGGCGTGTGAGGGTTGGAGCGGGGCGCGCCCCGGAGTCGGGCCGCGGTCCGGGGGCGTGGGACCGTGGTCCGGGTGCGCGGGAGCGGTGTGTGCGGTGGTGAGCGGGGCGCGCCGGGCGGGCGGACCGCGGTCCGGGTGGGCGGGCGCGGTGGGAATGGCGGCGGTACGCGGGGGAGGGCGGTGGGCTTGGAGCCCCCGAGGGGCGGCACCATCGACGCGGGCCATGCAACGAGTGCCGCCCCGTCCGGGGCTCAAAGGCGAAGAGGAGGACGGGTTGGGCGCCACGCCGACCCGGGGCTCGCGCCCCGGGCTACCGGCTGCCCGCACCTCCGGTGCTCAGGAACGGAATCCCTCGGCCCAACTGGTGTCGGTCAGGTTGCACCGGGGCGCGGGTTGCGTCCTACCGACACCTGGGCGGAGCCTCCCCGGAGAGAAACCACCACGGCGCGGTAGGCTGTGGGTGTGCCCGTGACGCGTCCCCGCAACTCTTCACCCCTCCGCCGCTGGACGCTCAAGCTCACCCTCGCCCTGCTCGCGGGCGCGGTGGTCACGTGGGCGGTGGCGTGGGGGTGTGCGTATCCGGTACCGAAAGCGACCACCGGCGGTTCAGAGGTGGTCTTGGCAGTAAACCCTGATGATGGTTCCCTTGAGCCAGGATGGCTCAGTCGCCACGTGGGCCGTGAGTTTTGGCTACCGTCACGCGAGAACTGGCCCGACGGGTCGCCCACTATCACGCGACCGACCTGGTCGGGTGAAGTTTCCGATGCGGACTTTCAGCTTGGCGCTATGGCTGCTGGGCTTCCCTGGCGGTGCTTGGCTGTCAGGCTTGGTCTGAGGCACGGCAAGGTCGTTGCAGAACGTGGTTGGGTAATAAGGCCCTTGTCCGCCGGTCCTGCTCTACCCTTGGAAGTTCTCCCCCTCGGCTTCACCCTCAACACCCTGCTCGCGGCCGCGATCATCCTGACGCTCACCGAGGGCGCGGGGGCGTGGCGGCGGCGGGCGTGGCGGCGCAAGGGGAGGTGCCCGTGGTGCGGCTACGACCGCGCGGGGGTTGCGGTTGACGCGGCGTGCCCGGAGTGCGGGAGGGTGGCGTGAAGCGCTGGACGCTCAAGATCACACTCGCCCTGCTCGCGGGCGCGGTGGTCACGTGGGCGGTGGCGTGGGGGTGTGAGCTGTTGGCGCCTGGCGGCGAGGACATGGACGAGCAGGAATACATCGACTCCGGGACCGTACCGCAATGGGGAGTCCCTATGCGCGAGTGGCCCGAGGCCACCTGGTACTCCGTGTACGCCGGGCACGCGACGACCCGCCGCACGTGGACCTCTGGGTACCAGCACTACCTGCACCGATACGAGAGCGGGTGGCCCGCGCGTGCGGTGAGCTACTACACCTCGAGCGATTCGATGGGGTACGCGTTCGATGATGCAATCGTCGGGAGCGGAGAATGGATAAGGCGGCCCGACGATGTTGTGCTGGGCGTCGGCATCCTCCCCCTCGGCTTCACCCTCAACACCCTGCTCGCGGCCGGTGTGATCCTGACGCTCACCGAGGGCGCGGGGGCGTGGCGGCGGCGGGCGCGGCGGCGCAAGGGCCGGTGCCCGTGGTGCGGCTACGACCGCGCGGGGGTTGCGGTTGGCGCGGCGTGCCCGGAGTGCGGGAGGGTGTGAAGTTGCACCGCTCGCATAGGGCGCGATGACTCACCAGCGGAGCCCCCGCTGCTTGAAGACGGCCAACATCCACTGCTCTTCCCCTTCCCACACGCCGGCCTCGAGCTCGACCCCGGGCGCTACTTCGGCTGAGCCCAGGCAGGAGCCGTTGTGCGCGATGTTGGACCTGATCCGCTCCGGGTAATCAGGGTTGCGGTAGAGATCGATCGATGGCTCCCCCGCGAACACGACGGGGGAATCAAGCCAGTGCCGATTCCGCAGGGTGTTCACGATGGACGATTCCACCGGACCGCTCAGAATCACTAAGTGTTCGATGGCGGCAACCCGCTTGTTTGCGACCACCGCCGCAAGTGGTGCAACCCCGGTCAGGATGCGGCAGGAGTGCGCGGCGAACCGCTCGCTGATGTCCTTCACGAAGAGCGCGGGCGGATCGGTGAACGGGATTCGGTGCCCGAGTACACGCGAGACCCAGTGGTCCAGCGTCTGCTGCTCCCCTGATGTGAGCTGCGAGAGGTTCACCAGAGCATGGTAACTAACGCCACCCTAGGGGTGCGTGGCCGCGGCCACGGAGGCGACCCGGATGGTCGAGCACGCGAAAGAGAGGCGCCCGTGCTCATAGTCGCTCACGCGGAACGCGATGCCCTCCATCTGCGCATCTGAGCAATCTTCGATATCGAACCCCCCGATCTGCACCGGCAGCCCGCCGGGGGCCAGGAGTGACAGGTCGCGGACACCGCCGAACTCCATTGTGACCTGATGGACAGGCAGATCCCGCGCGGGCCAGCCCTTGAGGGCATGATCCCGCCGCTGCATGAGGGCCGTGAGAACGAGTGTCGCATCCTCACGCAGGTGCACCGCCGAGACCCAGGCAACGTCCCCGGCGTGCCACCGGCCGACCGCCGCCTCAACGAGTTCCTTGTTCTGGATCGCCGGCATTGGAACACGGTAACAGGTGGGCGACACCCGCCCCGCTGGGGCGGCGTGGTTGCGCGGGCGGCGGGCCGGGGGTGGGGGGTGTCGCGGACGACACCCCCGGCGAGGGCCGTGCGCCGCGTCCGCGGCGGGAGCAAACGCGGGCTTGCGCGCTGCTTAGCGCGCGGGGGCGTAGTACCAGGCGAGGCCGCGCCAGCGGGGTTTTAAACGGGTGCCCTCGGTGGGGGCGGCGGTGGGGGCGGTGGTGATACCCCCGGGGGTGTCGGGGGGGAAGACGGTGACGACGGCGACGGAGGCGCCGGCGTCCTGGGCGGCGGCGGCGATGGCGGGGTCGGTGGGTTCGAGGGGCTTGTCGGAGGTGACCTCGGCGGTGCCCAGGAGCATGGTGGTGTCGGGGTCGTTGAGCAGGCCGAGGATGGGGAACTGGAGGCGCTGGAGGTCGCGCTGCTGGCGCGGCGAGATGTTGGCCCGCGTGCGCGAGTGGTCGGCGAGGAACTTCGTCTCCGCGTCGATCGCTTCGAGCATGCGCTCGGGCGGCACCACGCGCACGTCGGGGCGGATGAGGCCGGGGGCGGCGAGGGCGTCGGCGTGCAGGCGGTCGGGCTGGAAGGACTCGGACCAGCGGTTGCCGGAGCAGCCGGGGAGGGCGAGGAGCGTGAGGGCGAGGGCCGAGAGGACTTTCGCGTGCATGGCGCGTCTCCTTCCATTGGAGAGTACCTCATCAGGCGGGCCGTGCGCGGTGCGGGGGGGGCGGGGGGCGGGCTTTGGGCCCGCGTCAGAATGCCTTGGTGGGGGAGGTTGGAGAGGGGAAGGGGGAGCAAAGCTGCGGGCTGAAAGCCCGCCCCCCCGGGTCCTAGACTCATGCGATGACCCCCACGACCTCCACTCTTCACCCTGTGATCACGCAGCTTGGGCTGGACAAGGACCCGCGGTTCGTTGCCCCCCACGCTCTCCAAGCGGGCAGCCAGGACAAGGGGATCGTCACGGTCGTGAACCCCGCGACGAACCAGGCAATCGCGGGGATCAGGCTGGACACGGCGGAGAGCTACGAGAAGGTGGTGGCGGAGGCGAGCGCGGCGTTCCTGCGGTGGCGGGAGGTGCCGGCGCCGGAGCGCGGGCTGGTGGTGCGGGCGATCGGTGAGGAGTTTCGCAAGCACAAGGCGGCGCTGGGCGAGCTTGTCAGCCTCGAGGTCGGGAAGATCCGGCAGGAGGGTTTAGGCGAGGTCCAGGAGACGATCGACATCGCGGACTTCGCGGTGGGCCTGTCGCGGCAGCTGTACGGGCTCACGATGCCGAGCGAGCGGCCGCAGCACCGGATGTTCGAGCAGTGGCTGCCGCTGGGGCCGGTGGGCGTGATCTCGGCGTTCAACTTCCCCAACGCGGTGTGGGCGTGGAATGCGATGCTCGCGGCGGTGTGCGGGGACACGGTGGTGTGGAAGCCCAGCCTGCTCGCGCCGCTCACGGCGATGGCGAGCAACGCGATCGCGGACCGCGTCGCGACGGCGATGGGGCACCCGGGCGTGTTCAAGCTCGTGATCGGGACCGATGACGTTGTGGGCAAGCGGATGGTCGCGGATGCGCGGTTCCCCCTGATTTCGGCGACGGGCTCGACGCGGATGGGCAAGGCCGTGGGGCAGGTGGTGGCGGAGCGGATGGGCCGCTGCCTGCTGGAGCTGGGCGGGAACAACGCGGTCATCATCGACAAGAGCGCGGACCTGAAGCTGACGATTCCGGCGGTGGTGTTCGCGGCGATCGGCACGGCGGGGCAGCGGTGCACGACGACGCGCCGCTTGATCGTGCACGAGTCGATCGTGGACGAGGTCGTGACGAAGCTCGCGGCGGCGTACAAGACGGTGCGGATCGGCGACCCTCTCAAGGAGGGGACGCTGGTGGGGCCGCTGATCAACGCCAAGGCCGTGGACGGCTTCCTCGCGGCGGTGCAGAGCGCGAAGGAGCAGGGCGGGACGGTGGTCGTCGGCGGCGGGCGGGCGAAGGTGGATGGCCTCAATGGCAACTACGTCGAGCCGACCATTGTGAGGATGCCCGCGGGCAAGGTGCTGCCGATCAGCTGCGAGGAGACGTTCGCGCCGATCCTGTACGTGAGCACGTTCGGGGACAAGGGTGGAACGAGCGATATCGCGGGGGCGATCGCGCAGAACAACGCGGTGGCCCAGGGGCTCTCGTCGGCGATCTTCACCGACAGCCTGCGCGCGGCGGAGCAGTTTTTGTCGCCTTGGGGCAGTGACTGCGGGATCGCGAACGTGAACATTGGGACGAGCGGGGCCGAGATCGGCGGCGCGTTCGGCGGCGAGAAGGAGACGGGTGGTGGCAGAGAGTCAGGGTCGGATTCCTGGAAGGCGTATATGCGCCGCCAGACGTGCACCATCAACTTTGGAACACAGCTCAAGCTTGCACAGGGGATCAGGTTTGACTAACCCACAGAACCCATCGCAACCCACGACCGCGGGCGAGGCCAACCCCAGCTTCGGGAAGGCGCCGGCCCACGCGGTGCCCGCGTGCCCGTCGATGCAGGTCGTGCTGCCGGGGTGCCAAGGTATGGACTGTCTCGCGAAGGCAGCGGTGGCGGAGATCAAGAGCGGCATGGTGGTCGGGATGGGCACGGGGCTGACGGCCAACCGTGCGATCCGCGCCCTGGCGCACCGCGTCAAAGAAGAGAAGCTCGATATCGACTGTGTGTCGACGAGCAAGGCGACCGAGGACCTGGCCCGCGAGCTGGGGCTGCCGACGGTGCCCTTCGCGGAGATCGAGGTCGTCGACTACCTGTTCGACGGCGCGAACGAGGTGGACTACTCGCTGCGGATGCTCAAGGGGCAGCACGGCGCCATCACCCGGCAGCGGCTGGTGGCGGAGGCGAGCCGCAGGTGCGTGTACCTGGCGAGCGAGGAGAAGCTGGTGCCGCGGCTGGGCAGCAAGGCGCTGCTGGCGGTGACGATCATCCCCTTCGGCATCGCGTCAATCCGGCGGCGGCTGCGGGACATGGGGCTGGTGGGCGTCGCCCGCTACAACCTTGACGGGAACCTTTACATCTCCGAGGGCGGCGGCGTGGTGCTGGACATCCGGCTGCCCGAGCGCGACCTTGAGGAGCTGGCGCTCGAGCTCGACCATGTGTCGGGCATCGTGGACCACGGGCTGTTCCTGTACGAGGCCGACGAGGTGCTGGTGGAGTGCAAGGGCGGGACCGTGAAGAAGCTGGGGCGGCCGGAGGGGGAGTGAGAAAGTTCTCGCGGAGACGTGGGGGCGCGGAGAAGGCGGACGCCGTTGCCGACGAGCCCGGAACGCAGTGACGGGTATGTCGGAGCAGAAGACGTCGTTTGCTGCCGCGTGTTCCAGGGTTGAGTGAGGCCGGCCCGCTCACTCCGTTCGGGGCTCGTTACGAACGGCTATTCTGGTTCCGATGCCGTCCGTATCGATCGAGCAACTGAAGAAGCACTGTGATGAGGTGCTGGCGCCGCGGGTCTGGCAGGAGGCGGTGCCGCTGGATGTCGGCGTGTTCCAGTGCGCGGACCGGCGGCGGCTGGCGGCGGTGGTCGGCGAGCGGTTTCAGCCGGTGAAGGCTGGGGCGGGGTGGGAGTGGGGGCCGAAGTGGTCCACGGCGTGGTTCCGCGTCCGCGGGCGGGTGCCTGGCGCGGCGGCGGAGGGATGCCGGTGGGCGCTGCGGTTTGATTCGGGGACGGAAGCGCTGCTGTGGATTGGCGGTGAGCCGTACCACGGGTTTGATCTGAACCGCGACGCGGCGTTGCTGCCGGAGGGGTTCGGGCCGGAGGTGGATGTGCTGGTGGAGGCCGCGTGCAACCACCCGCTGGGTGTGGGGTGGTTCTTCTGGGACAAGCCGGAGGTGGAGGCGCGGTGGTCGACGCCGACGCCGGGGCGGCTCTTGCTGTGCGAGCTGGCGGTGTTTGATGAGGCCGCGTGGCGGGAGTGGCGGGAGGCGGCCTTCGAGGTGCAGCGGCGGGAGGAGCTGGAGAAGGACGGGGCGGGCGCAGTTGCGGGGAGCAGCAAGCGGTGCTTCGCCGTGGGGCACGCGCACCTGGACACGGCGTGGATGTGGCCTCTTGCGGAGACGCGTCGAAAGGCGCACCGGACGTTCGCGAACGCGCTGCGGCTGATGGAGCGGTTTCCGGAGTTTCGATTCCTGTGCAGCCAGCCGCAGCAGTACGCGTGGGTGCGGGAGAGTGCGCCGGGGCTGTTCGCGCAGATCGCGCGGCGGGTGGCGGAGGGGCGGTGGCAGCCGATGGGTTCGATGTGGGTGGAGCCCGACGGGAACCTGCCGTGCGGCGAGTCGTTCGTGCGGCAGGTGCTGTACGGGACGCGGTGGATGGAGGCGGCGTTCGGCGCGCGGGGGCGGCAGCGGCTGGCGTACCTGCCGGACACCTTTGGGTTCGCCGCGAGCCTGCCGCAGATTTTCAGGCTCGCGGGGCTGGACACGTTCATCACCAACAAGCTGTGGTGGAACGAGACGAATGAGTTCCCGCACCTGTACTTCCGCTGGCGCGGCATTGACGGCACGGAGATCGTGAGCCACCTGACGCCGGGGCAGGAGTACAACGCGACGAACACGCCGTTCGAGCTGCGGCGCGGGATGAAGATCGCGGCGCGGAAGGACGATCTGGGAGTGGGTGTGTGGATGCAGCCGTTCGGGTTCGGGGATGGCGGCGGTGGGCCGACGGACTGGAACATCCTTAACGCGCAGCTGTCGCGCGGGAGCGAGGGGCTGCCGCAAGCGGAGGTGAGCGGGTGCGCGGAGTTCATTGAGGCGCTGCACGCGCGGCGAGGTGAGCTGGTGCGCGAAGGGCGGGACTTCCCGGTGTACGAGGGGGAGTTGTACCTGGAGCGGCACCGGGGGACGTACACGACGCAGGCGCGGGTGAAGCGAGACAATGCGTGGGCGGAGGCGTCGCTGCGGGTGGTGGAATGGCTCAGCGTGATTGCCGGATCGCCGCCAATCCGGGACTTCGCCCAGAGCGGCTCAGTCCCGGCATCGGGGGGGAGCGGCTCAGTTTCGGCTTCGATGAGGAGGGCGTGGGAGCTGACGCTGCTGAACCAGTTCCATGACATCCTGCCGGGGTCATCGATCGGGGAGGTGTACGAGGACGCGGCGAGGGATCACGCGGAGGTGCGGCGGTTGTGCGCGGAGGTGGAGGCGGGGGCGGTGGCGGCGATCTGCACGCGGCTGGACACGCGGGGGATGACGCGCCCGGTGGCGGTGTTCAACCCCGGGTCGGGGCCAAGGTCGCAGTGGGTAGAGTGGCAGGAGGGCGGGGAGACGCGCGGTGTGTGGGCCGAGGATGTGCCCGCGCTCGGCGTGAAGGTGGTCGATGATGCGGACCGGGGGGGCGGGCTTTCAGCCCGCAACCATTCACCTGTTGTTCGCGGGGTCAGCGGCGAGTTCTTTGAACTCGCAAACGATCGCCTGTCAGCACGGATTGATTCGCACGGCCGAGTTGTCGAGCTGCACCTGCGCGAGGGCGAGAGTGTGGCGGCGGAGCCGCTGAACCAGCTGGCGCTGTACGACGACCACCCGAAGTACTGGGAGGCTTGGGACCTGGACGCGGAGGCGATGGAGCGGCCGCGGGTGGTGGACGCGGAGGGGATTGCGGAGGTGGTGACGGTGGGCGCGGGGCGGCCGGCGTTGCGGGTGACGCGTGCGCTCGGGACGCACAGCAGGATCACGCAGACATTCTCGCTGGAACCAGGCTCGGCGCGGCTGGACATCGACACCGATGTGGATTGGCGCGAGGAGCGGACGCTGCTACGGGCGCTGTTCCCGACGAACATCGCTGCGGATCAGGCGACGTACGAGATTCCCTTCGGGCATGTGACGCGGGCGACCCGGCGGGAGACCGCCGAGGAGAAGGCGCGGTTTGAAGTGCCGGCGCACCGGTGGATGGACCTGTCGATGCAGGGTCGTGGATTGGCGGTGCTCAACGACTGCAAGTACGGGCACTCGTGCCACGCCGGCGTGATGGGCCTGTCGCTGCTGCGGAGCTGCAAGTGGCCGGACCCTCAGGCCGACATGGGGGTGCACCGCTTCCGGTACTCGCTGATGCCGCACCAGGGGGACTGGCGCGCGGCGGGAGTGGACAGCGAGGCGGAGTTGATGGTGCGGGGGGTGTGGGCGGTGCCGCTCGTCGCTGGGCGGGCGGGGGAGGTGCGGAAGTGGGCGCCGTTCAAGATCGAGTGCAGCGGGGGCGCGGCGGTGCGGGTGGTGGCGGTGAAGCGGGCGGAGGATGGGGACGCGGTAATCGTGCGAGTCGTGGAGTCGAACGGGCGTGCGGGAACTTGCCGCGTCGACTGGACGGTCCCGGTTGAGGCTGTTGAGCCGGTGGACTTGCTCGAGCGGGCGATGAGTCATCCGGGCGTGGTGACCGCGGGTGGGGTGACGGAGTTCTCGGTCGGCGCACACCAGATCGTGAGTATGCGTGTGGCCGTGGGTGGCGGGCGCGGGTGACTCGTCCGGATCTTGCGCTCCGGTCTCGTCTACGGTTAGCGTCTGGGGGTGACGGCCCGCGTGGGACCACCGGGACGAAGACATCTCGGTGGCACGTCAGATGGTCGCGATCACCTTGCACTCGAAGTTGATCGGGGCGTTGCCGGCGGTGGGGAGGGCGCCGACCTCGACCGTCGTGCGCGTGGGCTGGTTGGGGCCGGGGGGGAAGTACTCGGCGTAGATGCGGTTGTAGGTGGCGAAGTCGCGCTGCATGTCGGTGAGGAAGACGTGCATGTCCACGATCTTGTCCCAGGACGAGCCCGCCTCCTCCAGGACCGCGCGGATGTTCTCGAAGCAGGCGCGGACCTGGGCCTCGATGTCGTAGGTCTGCACCCGGCCGTCGGGGCCGAGCGTCACACCTGGGATGTTCTTGTCGCCCCGCCGGCGCGGGCCCTGGCCGGAGAGGAAGAGGAGGTTGCCGACCCGGCGGGCGTGGGGGTAGGCGCCAACGGGCTCGGGGGCGCGGGTGGAGTTGATGCTCTGGTCCATGAGGTCGATCCCTGTGTGTGGACTATTCCCGCTCTCGCAGGCGATCGGGGGACTGTTTGAAGTGGAAGACCGCAAGGACAGTGATCCGGTCCGGTCGCTCGCGATAGTAGATTCCATAGGGGAACCGACTGACGGGCGCGCGGCGGATCGATTCGAGTACCTGCGGGTACAGGCGCGGCGTCTCGGCGAGCACACGCATTCGCTCCTCGACTCGGCTTAGGAACAGGTCCCCCAGTCCCGGTAGCTCTGATTCATACCAAGCCATCGCTGCTTGAATGTCCGCACGGGCTTGCCTGCGAACTGTCAGCCTGCGCTTCATGCCGGACGCTTCAACTGTTTCAACACCTCGTCCCACGGGAGCGCCGAATCCGGATCGGCATCATCCTCTGCGAGCCGACGGAGTAGTTCGGCTTTCTGTTTCTGGTCGAGTTCGTCGCACCGAGGAGTCGCGACAACGCTCTTGATCAGCTGATCAATGAGGCGCACTCGATCCTCAGGACTGAGCGAGAGTGCCTGCTGGAAGATGGGGTCCGGGCTCATGAATCCATTGTATCAGGCGTGTCTAGCGCGATATCACAGCTTCACGCACACATTCTTCGGCTCAGTAAAGAACTTCAGCGCGTCCCAGCCGCCCTCACGGCCGACGCCGCTCTGCTTGAAGCCGCCGAAGGGGGTGCGGAGGTCGCGGAGCATCCAGCAGTTGACCCAGATGATGCCGCTCTCCAGCTGCGCGGCCACGCGGTGGGCGCGGGAGAGGTCCCTGGTCCAGATCATCGCGGCCAGGCCGTAGGGGGTGCTGTTGGCCATGGCGAGGGCTTCGGCCTCGGTGTCGAACGCGGTGACGGTGACGACGGGGCCGAAGATCTCTTCCTGCTGTGTGCGGCACTTGCAGTCGAGGCCCGCGATGACGGTGGGCTCGAAGAAGTAGCCGCCTCTGGTGCGATCGGTTCTCCCTGCAATAGCGTTGCCGCCGCAGAGCACCTTGCCGCCCTCGGTGCGGGCGAGGTCGATGTAGCTCGCGACCTTGTCGCGGTGCGCGGCGGAGGTCAGGGCGCCGAACTGCGTCTCGGCTTCGAGCGGGTCGCCGATGCGGAGCGCCTTGGCCTCGGCGACCATGCGGTCCACGACCTGCTGGTAGGCGCTGCGCTCGACGAACACGCGCGAGCCGCAGAGGCAGATCTGCCCCTGGTTGGTGAAGGCGGCGCGGGCGGCTGTCCTGGCCGCGAGGTCAAGGTCGGCGTCGGCGAAGATGAGGTTGGGGTTCTTGCCGCCGAGTTCGAGGGAGAGCCGCTTGAACATCGGGCCCGCGTGCTCGGCGATCCACTGGCCCACGGCCGTGGAGCCGGTGAAGGAGATCGTGGGCACGTCGGGGTGCGTGACGAGGGCGCCGCCGGCCTTGCGTCCGCCGCCGTGCACGATGTTGAGCACGCCGGGGGGCAGGCCCGCCTCGTTGCAGATGTCGCCGAGCATCGCGGCGGTCACGGGCGTGACCTCGCTGGGCTTGCCCACGGCGGTGTTGCCGGTCGCGAGGGCGGGGGCCACCTTCCACGTGAAGAGGTAGAGCGGCAGGTTCCAGGGTGAGATGAGGCCGGCGACGCCGCGGGGTTTGCGGAGCGTGTAGTTAATCGCCTCGCTATCCCTCGCACCGGTCTCGTGGAAGCTGGACTCACTGTGGAGGATCGCGGTGGCGAAGAAGCGGAAGTTGGCCGCGGCGCGGGGGATGTCCACGCTGCGGGCGAGCGTGAGCGGCTTGCCGGTGTCGATGGACTCCGCACGGGCGAGCGATTCGAGGTTCGCATCGATCAGGTCGGCGATCTTGAGCAGCACCTTGGAGCGGTGCTCCGCGGGCGTCGCGGCCCATGCGGGGAACGCGGCCTTGGCAGCGGCGACGGCCGCGCCGACGTCGGTGCCGTCGGAGTCGGGGACCTTGCCGTAGACCTCGCCGGTGGCGGGCTCGAAGTTGTCGAGGTACTGGCCGCTGCGCGGGGGGACGTGCTGGCCGTTGATGAAGTTGGAGAGGGTGGTGGGCATGAGCGTTTGGCGGCGTCCAACGAAGACCGCCGCGGAGCGGCGGGGTACCCAGGGAGATTACAGGCTCGGCGTGCGCCCGCCATCCACGGGCACATTGATGCCGTTGATGTACGCGGCCGCGGGGGTGCAGAGGAACGCGACGGCGGCGGCGACCTCCTCGGGGCGGCCCAGGCGGCGGGCGGGGATGGTGGCGATCGCCTCCTCGCGCACGGCGTCGAGGGTGCGGCCCTGCTTCTCGGCCTTGCCGGTAAAGAGCTGCGAGAGGCGGGCGGTCTCGGTGAAGCCGGGGAGCACGTTGTTGACGGTGATGCCGTGGGGGCCGAGCTCGCCCGCGAGGGTCTTGGCCCAGTTGGCGACGGCGGCGCGGATGGTGTTGGAAACGCCCAGGTCCGGGATGGGGGCCTTCACGCTGGTCGAGATGATGTTGACGATGCGGCCGAACCTCGCGGCCTTCATGGTCGGCAGCAGGGCCTGCACCAGCAGCTGCCCGCACACCACGTGCATGCGGAACGCGGCCTCATAGTCCTCGGGGGCCGCGGCGTGGGCGGGGCCGCCCTTGGGGCCGCCGGTGTTGTTGATCAGGATGTGGAAGGCGGAGTCCTCGGCGAGCGCGGCCTTCAGGCTCGCGGGGTCGCTGAAGTCGGCGACCATGATGGCGTGCTGCTGGGCCTTGTCGGGGCGCGGGAGCGTCGCGAGGGCCTCGCGCAGGCGGCCCTCGTCGCGGGCGAGCAGCGTGACCGAGGCGCCCAGCGCCGCCAGTTCGATGGCCGCGGCCTTGCCAATGCCCTGGGAGCTGCCGCCGACGAGGGCCCGTTTGCCGGTGAGAGAAAGGTCCATTCGGGGGAGGGTAGGGGAGAGGGGGTGGGTGGGAGAGGGGAGGAGGGGGTGATCGGCACCCATGGCCGCGTTGATTGGTGCGGGTCCGGGAAGAACGCCGCTGCAAGGCCGCGGCCCCATTTCAACGGTGCGAGGATCGCGAGTGCCCTCGGAGCGACCGGCGCTGCCTGCTGTTTCGTCCGCGTTGCCTGCTGTTTCGTCGGCGTTCCCTGCTGAATGAGGCCCGCTCAACGCTGAATCAGCCCCGTTCACAGCTGTTCCAGCCGCGTTCCCTGCGGTCTCAGCGGCGTTCACTCCTATTCCCCGCTCATTGAACGCGCTCTCCGCGGCGTTCCCTGCTGTTTGCGGTGCTCTCCCAAGAGTGGGAGCGTCGCTCAACGCTGTGGGCGTGGATCATCCCGCAGGCGGAAGGCTCGACGGTGCAGGCGATCTCTCCACGCACTCGGCCGACCTCCGTGCCACTCCGCGTTCCTGCCTTTTCTTCTCACACCAGCACACGTCGCGCCTTCGCTCCCCCTTCGCGCCCTTAGGTTTCACGTTCCCAAGCCGGTGCACCCGGCCTAGGCACCTTCCCCCCTTCACGTGAGGCCCCCGGCAGGGGTGTTCGCGTGCGGCAATAATCCAGCCCATCGCCGTCTGCTTCCGTTGATTCCCCGGGCACGGCGGCCCGGGCGGGGTGGTGGGGGTGGAGGTGGGGGTGGGTGGCTTCTGGAGCAGTTTGTGCCAGCACATGCGATCGAGCTGAAGGGCGTGCGGAAGACTTTCGGGCCCATGGTGGCCGTGCACGACCTGGACCTGGTGATCGAGGATGGGAGCCTGCACGGGTTCATCGGGCCCAATGGGGCGGGCAAGACGACGACGATCCGCATGATCATGTCGATCCTGTTCCCTGACCGCGGGGACATCTCCGTGCTGGGCAAGCGCTCGGCGATCGAGAGCAAGGACCGCATCGGCTACCTGCCCGAAGAGCGCGGCATCTACAAGAAGATGAAGGTGGGGCCGTTCCTCAAGTACATGGCTGGCCTGAAGGGCGTGCCCAGCGACGGCATGGAGAAGAAGGTGCGGGCGTGGCTGGAGCGGGTGGGCCTGGAGGGGACGTACCGCAAGCGGTGCGAAGAGCTGTCCAAGGGCATGCAGCAGAAGGTGCAGTTCATCGCCGCGATCATCCATGACCCGGACCTGATCATTCTTGATGAGCCGTTCAGCGGGCTTGATCCCGTGAACTCGCGGATGCTGCGGGCGCTGATCGACGAGCAGCACCAGCAGGGCAAGACGATCATCTTTTCGACGCACCAGATGTCGCAGGCCGAGGCGCTGTGCGACCGCGTGGTGATGATCCATCACGGGCACAAGGTGCTGGACAACACGCCGTCGCGGATCCACTCGCGGTTCGACCCGCGGAGCGTGGCGCTGGAGCCGGTGCGGCCGCTGTCGGCGAGCGACCTGGCGCGGATCGAGGCGGTGCCGCAGGTGGAGAGCGTGAAGCAAGTGGGCCGGCAGTGGCAGGTGCACGCGCGGGATCGCGTGGATGTCGCGGCGTTGATCCCGGTGCTGGCGGGGCTGGTGCCGGTGCGGAAGGTGGAGCTGATCCGCCCCAGCCTGGAGGACATCTTCATTTCCATCGTGCAGACGAGCAACAACCCGGCCGAGCACGCGGCCTTGCTGGCGAGCCTGCACCCCGAGGGCGCGGGGGCGCCGGGCGAGGAGACGGTGGCGCCGGCCGCGGCGGCGCTGGTGACCGCTAGCGGCAGCAGCGGCGACCAGGGGGGTGACTGATATGTGGAAGATGCTCCAGGTCGCAAAGCGTGAGTTTGTCGCGACCGTCCTGACCAAGGCGTTCCTGATCGGCGTGTTCATCCTGCCGGTCGTGCTCACGGCGACGATCCCGATCGCGGGGCTGCTGGTGTCCAGCAAGAGCCCGGACGTGAACGGGACGGTGGCGATCATCGACCTGTCGGGGGACGCTGAGCGGGGCGGGGAGGCGGCGAAGGCGGTGATGGAGCTGCTGAGCCCCGAGGCGATCGCGGCGCAGCAGAAGCGGCAGAAGGCGGACGACGCCAAGGTGATCCGCGAGACGGTCGCGGACAAGATGGGCTCGGCGCAGGCCGATCAGGTGGACGAGGCCCTGAAGCTCACGGGCGACGCGAAGGTGCCCGACATCAAGCCCGAGCAGCTGCCGGCGACGACGGACCTGGAGCAGGCCAAGCAGCCGCTGATGAGCGGGACGACCTTCGACGGCTCGCGGCTGGCGCTGGTGGTGATCGAGAAGAACGCGATCCGGCGGGGCGAGGGCGAGAAGGCCTTCGGCGGCTACCAGCTGTACGTGAAGCCCAAGCTGGACTCGCGGGCGCAGCGGCTGATCACCGACCAGGTGGGCAAGGCCATCGTGCAGACGCGCCTCAAGGTGAACGGCGAGGACCCCGAGCAGGTGCTGGCGATGACCAGCCTCCAGCGGCCCAAGGCGTTGGCGGTGACCAAAACCGGCGAGAAGTCCAGCGGCGAGCTGCAGCAGTACCTGCTGCCGATGGGCTTCATGATGCTGCTGTGGGTGTCGGTGTTCACCAGCGGGCAGTTCCTGATGACCTCGACCATCGAGGAGAAGAGCAACCGCATCATGGAGGTGCTGCTGAGCGCGGTGTCGCCCATGCAGCTGATGACCGGGAAAATCGTGGGGCAGATGGGGGCGGGGCTGCTGATCATGACGGTGTACTCGGGCTTCGGGATCGCCTCGCTGCTGCTGTTCAACCGCGGCGACCTGCTGGAGGGGGCGAGCTTCGGGTTCCTGGTGGCGTTCTTCTTCATCGCGTTCTTCACGATCGCGGCGATGATGGCGGCGGTGGGGTCGGCGGTGACGGACATCCACGAGGCCCAGGCCCTGATGATGCCCATTATGCTGGTGGTGATGATCCCGATGCTGCTGATGATGCCGATCATCTCGGCGCCCTCGGGGATGATGGCGACGGTCATGAGCTTTGTCCCGCCCATCAGCCCCTTCGTGATGGTGCTGCGGATGAGCAGCAGCCAGCCGCCGCCGCAGTGGCAGCTGTTCGTGGCCCTTGGGATCGGCGTGGTGACGGTGTACGTCGCCCTCAAGATCGCGGCCAAGGTGTTCCGCGTGGGCGTGCTGATGTACGGCAAACCGCCGAACCTGGCGACGCTGGTGAAGTGGGTGCGGATGGCGTGAGGAAAACCGGAAAGCGGAAACCGGAAAGCGGAAACCGGAAAGCGGAGTAGGAAGGGGAGTCCCCCGTGGACCGGTTTGACTACTACGAGCTGGCGGTGACGAGTGCGGAGCCGCTGGCGCGGTTCCTGATGGCGCTGCACGGGCGCGGGGCGCGGGTGCTGGGGGAGGACTTCTCGGGCACGGCGGCCTTGTCACGCGGGTGGCTGGGGCTGGACCGGCGGCACCGGGCGGTGGCGGTGGACCTGGACGGGCCAACGCTGGTGCGGATCCCACGGTCGTTACGGCTGGCCAAGGTGCAGGGCGATGTGCTGAAGGTCCGCGACAAGGCCGACATCATCGGGGCCACCAACTTCCCGGTGTGCTACTGGCACACGCGCGGCGAGCTCGTCAAGTACCTGAGGCACGTTCGCTCGCGGCTGAACAGGGGCGGAGTCTTCGTGGCCGACCTGTACGGCGGGCCGACGGCGCTCGTGCCGGGACGGCGGTCCAAACGCATCCCGCTGGGGCCGGGCAGAGTGCTGCACTACACATGGCACCAGCGGAGCGTCGATCCGCTGACGATGCGGGTGCTCAACTCGATCCACTTCCGCGTGAGCGTGGACGGCAAGACGGTCGAGACCATCAGGGACGCGTTCACCTACGACTGGCGGCTGTGGTCGATCCCAGAACTGCGCGACGCCATGTCGGAGGCGGGGTTCCGCTCCACCGAGGTGCACGACCGCATGGGCGCGGCGATCGACCACGAGGGTCGCGTGCACGTGCGTGCGGTAGAGGAGCACGAGATCGACGCCGACTTCGTGGTGTATGTGGTCGGCCGGCGCGACTGACAGCGCGAAGAGGTCGCGTCAGAAGGCATCCAGGCAGGCTGCATCAAGGCGCACATTCTCAAATGAAAAGGGCCCGGGGTTGCGCCCCGGGCCCTTGGTCAGCTCAGTTGCGGGTCAGGATCAGCAGGGGTTGCCGCCCAGGACGCGGAAGAACGCCTCGATGTCCTGATCGGTGCCGAAGTCCCCGTCACCGTTGAAGTCGGAACCCTGGCAGAAGCACGTCTCGCAGCAGGTGCCGCCCAGGCAGGCGAAGAAGGCCTCGATGTCCTGGTCGGTTCCGCTGTCGCCGTCGCCGTTGTAGTCCTGCGGGCCGCACTCGTTGCCGGGGCAGGCCACGCCGGCGATCTCGACGATGGTGAAGCAGCCGGGGCCGGTGGGACCGTCGTTGTCCTGATCGTTCCACAGGCCGTTGCCGCCGAGCATCTCGGCGTAGAACTCGGTGCCGTTGGCGTGGTTGGGCTCGCCCGCGGCCCAGTTGAGGAAGTTCACCGGCGTGCCGTCGCTCCAAACGTAGTTGTTGATGGAAGCGGCGTCGTTGAGGCCGATCCAGGCGCGGCGGTCGACGCCGCCGAAGTTGACGACCTGCGAACGCACGAACTCGTTCTCCTCGGCGTCTGCGATGCTGGCGAGGTGGCCGCCGAGCGAGACGGCAAAGGCCTCCGCGTCGGTCCACAGCATGGGGCCGGCGGGGCCGCGGTCGTAGAGGTAGTAGTCGGAGTTGTTGGCGTCGTTGTGGATGGGGCCGGCGATGAGGAGCAGGCTGGGCGGGGGCATCTCGCCGCGGCCGATGTTGACGGTCACGGGGCCCGTGCTGGTGCCGGAGTTGAAGAAGACGATGAAGTTGTTACCGAAGGCGGCGGTCGCCTCGGTCACCGCGAGGTAGTAGGTGCCCGCGGCCAGGGTCGCGCCGTCGCGCCCGTTGTACGCCAGGCCGTCGAACACGGCATTGCGCGTGCCGCGCCCGTACGTGAGCTGGCTGTAGCTGCCGCTGCCGTCCTCGTCGTCCTGGGAGACCAGGGTGCCGGTACCGTCATCGCGGAAGAGGCCGATGACGGTGTTGGTGATCCCCGAGCCCTCGGTGTCGATGTCGAGGTAGGTGCGGTTGGCGGTGTTGATATCGGTGGGGACGATGAAGCGGAACCACTGCGTGCCGCCCGGGGCGTTGATGGCGCCGTTGCCGACGACGGGGTTGGTGCCGATCGTGCCGAGGTCAGTGAAGGTGGTGGGGACGCCGCCGGTGGGCACGGCGCCCAGGCGGAGGTTGATCTGCACCGGACCGGCGTAGGTCGAGGGCGAGGTCACGCTCCACTCGGTGGCGTTGAAGACGGAGTTGAAGCCGGCGTAGGCCATGTAGTAGGTGCCCGCGGCCAGGGTCGCGCCGTCGCGCCCGTTGTAGGCCACGCCGTTGCCGAAGGCGGGGCGGGCGGGGCTGGCGGCGCCGAAGGAGAGGGCGGTGAGCAGGTTGGAGCCGTCGTCATCGTCGGTGGCGACGAGGTTGCCGTTGCTGTCGTAGATGCCCAGCTCGGTGTCGTTGTTCGGCGCCATCGCCGAGCCTTCGGTGTCGATGTCGAGGAAGGTGCTCGCGCCCACCTCATTGGCGATGGTGAACTTGACCCACTTGACCTCGGTGGTCGTGAGCGAGTCGCTGAAGGTGGTCACGCCGTTGGCGAGGGTGCCGAGGTCGGCGGCGTTGCCGGGGGCGGCGATCACACGCACGGAGGCGGAGCCCGTGGCGCTGTTGCTGCTCACGTCAGTGACCGTCAGGGGCAGGTTGTAGGTGCCGCCCGCGGCAGCGGTGGGCATCGTGAAGGCCACGCTCCACACGCCGTCAGCGGCGGTGACGTCGCCGTTCACGCCGCTGTCGTTGAGGGCCTGGGAGGTGCCGCCGACCTGCGCGAGGTCGAGGGTCACGCCCGCGATGTTGCCGTTGTTGGGCAGCGTCATGGTCGCGACCGCCGGATCACCGGCGCGGACGGGGTTGGGGGTGATGGTGCCGCTGGGCAGCGTCATCGTGAAGATGATGTTGCCGGAGGCGGTGCGGCTCTGGGCGTCGGTCACGGTGAAGGGCAGCGTGACGGTGCCCGGCGTGGTGTTCACGGGGAAGGCGAGCGAGCGGCTGAACACGTTGTCGTTGGGGGTCGTGTCGCCGTTGGTGCCGCTGTCGTTGAGGGTGATGTTGCCCACACCGATGGAGCTGCCGTCAACGATCACCGAGGTGATGTTGTTGGGCGAGCCCGTGCCGCGGGAGACCGAGACGGTCATCTTGCCCGTGGCGCCGACGACGAGCTGGTTGGGGGTGACGGTGCCCACGCCGCCGGGTCCGGCGACGATGTTGTAGCTGGCCGGGTCACGCAGCGTCGCGGCGAACACGCCGAACGCGGAGGTCACCGGGTCGCCCGCGCCGTTGGGGGCCGAGCGCACGTTCCCGAAGGTGATGCTCTGGAGCGTCTTGCCGGTGGCATCAAACCCGAGGCCCTGGAGCGAGCCTGTGGTTACCACGGCCTCGTTCACCCACAGGCGCCCCGAGGCGACGCCCGCGTCGGTGGCGCGGTCGGTGTTCTGAACGGCGCGCCAGGGGCCGGTCTTGCGCTGGAGCAGCACGCCGGTGCGGGCTGCCGGCATGGCCGTGACGTTGGTCTCGAACCAGTCGGTGGCATCAAGTGTGACGGTGACCGAGGTGGTGTCGGTGAATGCGAGGGTCATGTCGATCGAGCCGAAGCTCGAGCCGCCGTTGGCCATGTGGTAGAGCACGCCGATCTGCGTCGACGGGCCGAACACGGCGTTGAGCGAAGACATGCTGGAGGTCGACGTGGGCTGGCTGTCCTGGTTGAGCCAGGCGGGGCGCAGGCCGTTGTCGCTGGTGGAGGGCGGCCAGGTCGTGCCGGGGGCCGACCAGTTGCGGATGCCCCCGGCCGCGAGAGCGCGGTCGCCCAGGTGCACCATGTCGGACTGGAGGGCGGTCGCGTAGACGTTGTAGATCATGCCCTCGTGGCCGAGCGTGCCCCCGAAGTTGAGGGCGTTGCTCTGCACGCCGTCGCACAGCAGGCCGCGGTCGGCGATGGCGCGGTAGCCGTTGAGGTCCGAGCGGTTCTCGTGAGCCACGGGGGTGGTCACGGTCTGCTCGCTGGGGCCGTGGCAGATGCCGTTCCAGTTGAACTGGAGGGGCATGGTGATGTCGACGTGCGCGGGGTCGTCGATGTGCAGGGTGAAGTTGCCGGTGGCGCCCTGGCGGCCGGCGACGCGGATCAGGTAGGTGCTGCCGCTGCTGGCGCTGAAGGTAAGGCGAGAGGCCGCGCCGCACCCGTTGTCGTTGCAGTCGATGGGCGAGAGGCCGGAGGTGTACACGGCCAGCGTCGTGTCGAACCCGGCGCCGCACGTACGGACCTCGACGCCGCCGGTGGTGTTGGCGGTGTAGGAGTACCACACGGCGGAGGTGTCATCGACACCGCAGCCGCTGGGAGCCGCGCCGAAGGCGTGGCTGTTGTTGGTCAGGGTGTCGCCGGCGAAGACCTGCTGCGCGTTCGCGGGCGTGGAGTTGGCGGGCTGGCCGGTCCGGGCCGTGACCGAGTAGATCATGTAGCCGCGGTTGACGCCCTGGCGGTAGACCTGGCGCTGCGTGCCGCTGCTGCCGTTGACGGGGCAGGTGAAGGTGAACTGCGTGGCGGACGGCACGCTGTTGACCCGCTGGCGGCCGTTGTGCGCCGCCTGCGTGCAGCCGCCGATGGTGACGTAGTCACCCACCGAGAGCCCGTGGGGCACGGCGGTGGTCGCGGTGGAGACCGTGCCGTTGCCGGTGAGGCTGGTGATCTGGATCGAGCTGTTCAGCTGCATCTGGGCGGTGCTGGTGCCCGTCGCTGTGCTGGGGAAGCTGAACTGCGTGCCGCTGATGACGCCGCCCAGCGGCCCGCTGTAGTTGTAGGTGCTGGGGTTGAGGCCCGTCACCACGATGGGCTGGCCGGCGACATAGGTCTGGGTGCCGGTCGTGAGCGTGGCGGTGGTGCCGTTTCCGCTCGAGCCGGTCACCGCGACGGCGGGGTACATCGCATTGCCAAAGGTGATCTTGGTGAGCTGCTGGCCGGCCACGTTGATGCCGTTGGCCACCATGCGGGGCACGCTGATCACGGCCTCGATGACGTTGAGGTTGGGCCCGGCATTCGTGGTGGAAAAGCCGGGCAGGTGGGCGCTGTCGGCGCCCTGCACGCCACGGAAAGTCACGTACGTGGCTGCGCCATTGGTGTGGGCAAGGCGCTTCTGCACCGTGACGAAGGGCGACACGATGCCGGGGTCGGACGCGGCGCCGAACCAGTCGGGAGCATTGAGCCGCACGGGGACGTTGGTCTCGGTCGAGCCGTTCCAGAACGTGAGGATGCACTCGAACTGGCCGCCGCCGTCGCTGACGGTGTAGAGCACGCCGATCTCGGTCGCGCCGTCCACCGTGATCGGGTTTGCGAGCACGGTCGTCTGCAGGCCGGTGTGGTCGATCAGGCCGGAGGGATCAGCCCACGCGGGCGCAGGGCCGGCATCGGTGGTGGTGCTGCTGTCCCAGTTGCGGTACCAGGGGCCGCGGGCGCCCAGGTGCACGATGTCGAAGTTGTACGTGGGAGCGTTGGGATCGGTGGCGTTGGCGTAGCCGAGGGAGTTGTAGAAGCCGTAGGTGATGCCGGTGGCGGACACCAGGGCCGCACCCGCGATGGAGTCGGGGTCAAAGGGCTCGAAGTACAGGCCGCGGTCGGAGATGGCGCGGTACTGGATGTTGTCGGCGTTGCTGGGCGTGGCCGCGGTGACGACCTCGCCGCTGGTGGCCATGCCGTGCCAGTTGTAGTTGAGCGGGACCTGCGTGTCGACGATCTGGGCGCTCGCCACCCCGGCCATCAAGCACAGCGCCGCCGCCGTTGTCCCTACCAGCCGCTGCCCCCGCCAGTTCTTCGTATGACTCACAGAGTTCTCCTCGACAGACCCACGAACCACAAACCCGGACCGCGACATGCGGCCAATGATCCCGCACGCCGTGCCCACACGAGCACGGCGGTTGTAAACTGGTGAACTTCGCACATGCGGCGACGCGCGCCGCTGTTTATCGGCGTGCGTGCGCTTCGTCTGCAATCCCCCGGGAATCTCTCCTTGTGCCGCGCCGAAGGGCGCGTGGCGCTGAATCTCTCCGCGCCCACAGTACTTACCTGGGGGGGCGTGTCAAGCCTCCCTCTGAGCAGGGGGAGGGTTGTGCTCACGAACCGCGGGCGAACGACGCATGCACGGGCCGTGCCGATATGCAAAAAGGCCGCGAGCCCCCGGTGTTCCCAGAGGCCCGCGTCGTGGCCGTGCGGCTGATAAGCCGAGTTCTGTCCCGCCGGTCGTATCCGACCCACCTTGACGGGGGCTCGGGTCGGACGTTCCGGCGTGGGCGACCATTTCTCTGGGCCACGCGTTGCCGCGGGGCTCAAGCGGTCTACCCGCCCCCATCGGCCGGACCGGCCTCAAGCGGGAGCTGTTTGACCTTGCACGCGGTGAGGTTTGCCCTGCCCCCTCCGTCGCCGGAGGAGCGGTGGGCTCTTACCCCACCGTTTCACCCTTGCCTGAGCCCAGGATCTCCGCCGCGGAGCGGCGGGGTACCCAAGGCCATCGGCGGTCTGTTCTCTGTGGCACTGTCTCTCGCCCGCTGGCCCGCGGGCGGGTGGGCGTTACCCACCACCGTGTCCTGCCGTGCTCGGACTTTCCTCAGGCCCGGTTGCCCGGAGCCCGCGGCCGCCTTGCCGCACTGAGCGTCATTCTAGGTTCTCCTGCGTGGGCTGTCGGATTCGCCGTTCTCGGACCACAGCCGGTAGCATGGACGGGCATGGCGGCTCCACTGCATACCACGGTCATCTGGGCTAACCCGGCGCAGCTGGAGCTTGCGCGGGCGCTGGTACAGCGGGCGGGCTTGGAGCTTGTGGCCGCGGGGTCGCCGCAGAAGGGGCAGTCGGGGGCGGTGGCCGCGGGCCTGGGTACGAAGGCTGCCGACGATCTGCGCGGCGTGCTGCACGAGAGCCGCACGGACCTGGTGCTGCTGCTGGCGGTGGGGGACTTTGGCGCCGGTGCGGCGGCGGAGGATGCGGGTGCGGTGGCAGCGGCGCACGCGCGTGGCGTGCGCGTGCTGTCAGCAGAGCCACTGCCGGGGAATGCGCTGGAACTGGAGGCGGGCGGCTGGACGACGCTGACGCCGAGCCCAGCGGCGTCGATCCGGACTCTGGGGCTGCCACGCCTGTCCCGCGTGTTCCGGGAGGCGCAGGAGACGTTGGGGGCGTTCGGGGCGGCCCGGAGCGTGCTGGTGGAGCACTGGGCCGCGCCGCACCAGGGCTCGCTGGGAGCGCGGCTGGTTGGGGCCATCGACCTTGTGCACTGGCTGGTGGGGGAGACGGAGTCGATCGACGCGGCGTACGTGCCGACGGGCGTTGGCTCGCGCCGATTGCTGGAGGGAGCGCCTTCGTCGGTCGCCGGGGACCTGAACGCGACGATCCGGACCGTGGACGGGCGGTCGGCCTTGATCGCGGTCAGCAACGCCGCGCCGCGGTGGAATCTGTGCGTGACCCTGCTGTCGGAGCAGGGGCGGCTGCGGTTCTACGACGATGGTTTCGAGTGGCTGGGCCCCGACGGCATGAAGCGTGATGAGCATCGCGACCCTGCGCGCATTCGTGGAAGTGCCGCGCCGGATCACGCGGCGGAGGTCCTGTGCGAGAGTCTGTGGCGCGTGCTCGACGACGCGCTGCCCGATCCGGGCCCGCTGAACGTGCAGTCAATCCTGCCGGTTGCGCACGCCGCGATGCTGAGCGCGCGGACGGGCAGCCCGGAGCGGCCCGCGCTCATCCGGTCGTTGATCACAACGTGAGTGGTCAGACAGACGCGGGGTGCCAGACCGTCTTCATTTCGACGAACGACTCGATCCACCACGGTGACTGGCACTGCTCGTTGTCCATCCATTCGATGCCGTCGCGGACGGTCACACGCTTGATGTTCTCGGCGGCGCCCGCGCGCAGCGTGGTCGCCTGATCACCGGAGAGATTGGCCGCGTGCACGGCGTCGATGTCGCGGTGGCCGGCGATGAACGGGATCAGTTCGGCACGGTCGCCGGTCAGGATGTTCACGACGCCCGCGGGCACGTCGCTGGTGGCGAAGACCTCGCCCAGCACGGCGGCGGGAACGGGGTTGGCCCCGCTGCTGACCGCGATCACCGTGTTGCCGGCGCACACCGCGGGAGCGAGCAGCGAAACCAGGCCCAGCAATGGCGCATCGTCCGGCGCAACAACCGCAACCACACCGGTGGGCTCGGTTACCGTGAAGTTGTAGTAGGGGCCCGAGACGGGGTTGTTGCAGCCGAGCACCTGCGCGTACTTGTCGGCCCAGCCGGCGTAGTGCACGAGGCGGTCGATCGCGGCGGTCACTTCGGCGTCGCCGCTGAGGGGCTTGGTGCGCGCGGCCTTCGGCTTGCCCTTGCCGGTCTCGCCCGCGGGCTTCGCCGCCTTCACCGCGTCGATGGCCCCGGCGAACTCCGCCCGCTTGCCCTCCATCATCTCCGCCATGCGGTACATGATCTGGCCGCGGAGGTAGGCGGTGGCGTTCTGCCAGCCGGGCTGGGCCTTCCGTGCCGCCTCAACCGCGTCGCGGAGGTCCTTGCGGGAGGCCTTGGCGACGTGCGCGAGCACCTTGCCTTTCGCATCGGTCACCGGCCACGAGCGGCCGGACTCGCTGCGCGGGAACTGCCCGTCGATGTGCAGCTTGTAGGTCTTCAGCACGTCAAGCCTGGCGTCGCTCACGGCACGTCCTCCCGCGGTTCTTCCAGCCACAGCTCCAGCTCGATCTCGTCCCGTAGTGGTATGCCGCCCAGCCCCACTCGAGGAATGAACGGCTTGCGGCGGCGGGCCTCGTCCACCATGCCGCGGTGGAGCATGCAGATCCGCCACCCCCTCTTCTGGTAGAAGCGCAGGGCCCGCATGTTGTCGTTGGTGGTGGTGAGGAAGGCCCGGGAGCACCCCAGCCGCTGCGCCTCGAGCACCGCGGCGTCGAGGAGCTTTTCCCCTACCCCGGCGCTCTCGAGCGTGGTGCTGACGGTGACCACCTCGAACAAGTAGCCGCCCGAGAGCACGCTCCAGGTGATCGCGCCGGCGCGCTCGCCGTCGACCTCGGCGATCAGGCCGGTGAGTTCGAGCCCCTCGTACATCTCGCCCCGGGACCAGATCTGCGTGCCGCCCCAATGGCGGGTCATCTCCTGCTCGAGGTAGCTGTGGTCGGTGGCGTTGATCGGCCGGAGCCGGACGCGGTCGCGCGCCCGCAGCCACTCCAGCACCGTGGCGGCGTTGCGGTCGGGCGGGAACACGGGGTACCAGACCTTCAGGATGCGGCCGCCGTCGCAGTACCACGCCATGCGGCGAATAAGCGTGCTTGGCCCGCCGCTCTCGACGGGGAACTCAAAGGTGGGGAGCCGCATGTGGCGCGTAAGGGCGAGGGAGGAGTCGCTGAGGAACTCAAAGGGCACGTGGTTGCGCTGCTTGAACTCGCGCTGGTGCTCGGTGGTGTTAGTCGAGACGCCGTGCACGGCGACGCCGAGTTGCTGGAACTGCGAGTGCAGGTCGCGGAAGCCGCAGCTCTGGGGCGTGCAGCCGCGGGCCCCGGGGATCGACTCCCACGGCTCGCCCGCGAAGCCAAGGTTGGGCGGCTGCCCCGGCACGCCCGTGCGCGGGTAGAAGAAGAGAACAGTGGGGGAGGTCAGCTCCGCGAGGATGTGCTCGCGACCGTCAGTCCCAGGGAGCGGGAGGGACGGCAGTCGCGCGTGGACGAGGTGAAGCGCAAGGCCGTCATCGGTGGGCACTGGCAGCCCGTCAGGGAGAGTGGTGGGGTGGTCGGCGGGGCCTTGCATCGGAGCAAATGTACAAGGCCCCGGACCCTGAGGTCCGGGGCCTTGTGGATCGATCGTGTTGGCGGATCACTTGCGGCGGCGGACCAGGCCAAGACCGGCCAGGCCGACGCCGGCCATCGCCGCGCCCGTGGGCAGCGGGATGGTGACGAGCTCGACGATCACGTCCTGGTAGTCGGCGCGGGCGGTGTTGGTGTAGATGTTGAGCACCCGGACGTTGCCCAGGCCAACCCAGGCGCCGCTGGTCACGGCCGCGTCAGCCTCATTGAAGAGGGCGAGGGCCTTGCCGGAGAGAGCGTCGGTGCGCTCCTGCTCGATGAACCAGATCGCCGTTTGCATGGCGTTGGCGTCGTCGATGCGGTTGGCCTCGTTCACGTAGTCGTACGGGGTGGCGAGGGTGCCGGCAAGGAAGTGGTGGTAGAGGTAGGCCGTGCGAGGGTCGAGGGCGTCGTTGAAACCGCCGTGATTGCCGCCGGCGTAGGCCGAAGCCTGGGCGACGGTCTCTGTGTTGATATCGGCCTTGTAGTTGGTGACCTCGAAGGGCAGGTTCTCAAAGTCCTCCAGGCAGAAGGTCTCGAACATGCCGGGGGCCGAGGCGATGCCGCCCTGGAAGGCGGTGCCGGTGCGGTTGACCTCGATGCTCCAGCCGGTTTTGCCGGTGGCGCGGAACTCGCCGCCCCCGGTGCTGCCGTAGCTGTCGCGGAACTCGATAAAACCGACAAACACGGGGGTTGCGGCGGCGGTGGACGCGAAAAGCGCGCCCGCGCCGGCGGTGACGATCATGGAACGGAGCATTGCGGACCTTCCCTCTCTGACGAACTCTCTCCCGCGGGCGGAACGAATGCCCGCGGACACGCGTGGGGACAGTACCCCCCCTACGCGGGTTTGCAATCGTCAGTAGGGGAGTGGTGAGTGAAACTTGAAAAGATCTGAATGCAGAATGCGTTCTCGGACGTGCCCACAACCGCAAACACCTTCAGTTCCGCGAGTTATCTCGCGCACAGAGACGAGAGCGCCTCGCGCACCTGTGTCGGGCCCGGGCGGCTGGGGAAGTCAACGACGCGGTCCATGACGTCATCCAAGGCGGTCGCGCTGGACTTAGCAAGGCCCCCCGGACCAAGGACCAGCACCTTCCGATCACGCCCGGACGCCGCGAAGGCGTGCACATCGCCGGGGGTGGTGACGTCCGGATCGGTGATCCAGAGGCAAGCCTCTCCCAGTGACGCCGCGTTGACATGACCTGTGGAGCTGCTGGCGGTGGGGGTGTTGAGGAGAGCGGTACCTGAGCTCTGGCGGACCCGCGCGGCCGTGGACAGCGCCGCGGCGGTGGTCGCCGCGAGGAGTTCGGGGCTGTAAGGGTCGGGCTCGTAACCGAGCGACTTGAGCGTGGAGGATATGAAGCCGCGGAAGCGGGGATCGCGCACGGTCACCGCGGCTTTGGGGCGAGCGGCGCGGGCACCGGCTGGGATGGGAAGCGTGAGCGTGAAGGTGGTGCCGTGGGTGGTGGAGTTGGGGTTGTTGTCGCTGTGGATCGAGAGTTCGCCGCCCGCGCGCTGAACGATGCCCTTCACGAGCACCAGGCCCAGGCCGGTGGAAAGGCGGCGCGTCTTGGTGGTGAACAGTGGTTCGAGGCAGCGGCGGCGGACTTCCTCGGACATGCCGGGGCCGTCGTCGGTCACGCCGACGCGGACACGGTCCTCGCCGGGCCACGTGCCCCACATCGTGGGCTGCCCGCTACGCGGAGGCACGCCCTCGCGCCCGGGGCGCGCCCACACGCGGACCATGCCGCCGGGCTTGCCGCCCCTGCTCGCGATGGCGTCGCCGGCGTTCTGAACGAGGTTGACGATGGCCTGGCTGAGCTGGTGAGCGGCGATGGAGGCCCGCAGCCCGGGCGCGATATCGGCCTCCAGGCGGACGCCCTTGGGCAGCGTGTTGCGAATGACTGGTTCGGCCGTCTGCCACCACTCCGTCAGGTCGGTGTCCTCGGTGCCGGGGCCGGCGGCGCTGGTGTCGTCGGGGTCCAGCGCCATCTGCCGCAGGCCAGCGCTGAGACGCTGGAGGTGGCCGATGCAGGCGCGGATGGCCGGGATGTGGTCCGAGGGGCTCGTGTGGACCCCATTGTTTTTGCCGTTGGCGTTCTGCTCGAGCGCGTCAATGTGCACGCGCACCGGGAGGAGCAGGTTGGCGATGTCGTGGCCGATGCCCGCCGAGAGCGTGCCGATCGCGGCCATGCGCTCGCTCAGCCGCAGGGCCGCGTTGACCGACTGGAGCTCCTCGGTGCGGCGGCGAACGGCGTCGGCCAGTTCGTCACGGTGGCGGGAGATCTCTTCGCGGGACGCCTTGAGCTCTTCGAAAAGCTCACGGGTCTCATGCTGACGTGCTCGTGCTCGCAGGGCGGAGCGCACCACCGCGAGCAGCGTGAGCGGACGGGTGGGACGCTCGACCACCGTAATATTGGCCAGCGTGCCGAGGTACGCCATGAGCTTGGGCGAGGGTTCCCGGTTGGGCGCACCCAGCACGATGACCGGCGGGTCGGACCAGCTGGGCAGCGTCTCGAGCACCGCGGACAGCAGGGTGACCGAGTCCTGGTTCAGTACTTCCTCGGCCACGATCGCCAGCTCGGCCCCGGCCTCGAGGGCCGCGCACAGGCCCGCCATCCCCGCGAAGGCGCGGCACTGCAGCCCCTCCTTCAGGAGTGCCTGCAGCATCATCTCGGCGTCCTTCCCGCTGGGGGCGCAGACCGCGAGGATGCCCGGAGGGGCGGCTACTTGGCGACGCCGCTGCTTCACACGTCGCTCTCCGGGGCGCGGTTCACGCGATCGTCCTTCATCAGTCCGCCCTCGGTCCCCACGTACATCGGGACGCCCGTGAGCACGCCGCGGAATCGCTCGAGCGTTTCACCAACGCGGACGCGCCCGGGCTCGAAGCGCAGCTCGCGGATGGTGTCCTCGTGGCTGCCGGAGCGCTTCTTGACCACGGAGATCGCCTTCCGCACGGCCCCGAAGGCTTCGAAGTGACGCAGCAGGATGATGGTGTCCGACAGGTAGCTGACGTCCACGGGCGGGGCCATCCCCGCACCCATCATGCCCCGCTGCACCAGGACCATCAGGGTGACGACGCCGCGATGGTTGAGGTAGGCGAGCAGCTCGTGCAGCTGCGCGGTCAGGAACCGCTCCTCGGGCATGGCGTTGAGGTAGCCGTTGAGGCTGTCGATGACAACGACCGTGACACCGTCTTGCTCGACGCTGCGGCGGACGAGGGCCGCGAACTCGCCGGGCGAGAGCTCGGCTGGGTCGGTGTGACGGAAGGAGCACTGGCCGTTCTTGATGAACGGCTCAATGTCCATGCCCAAGGCCTTGGAGCGGCGGCAGGCGATCCGCTGGTTTTCCTCGAAGGCGAATACGGCGACCTTCTCGCCGCGCTTGAGGGCCGTGTAGGCGAACTGAGTCGCGATGGCGGACTTCCCGGTGCCGGCGGGGCCGGTGATGAGGGTGCTGGTGCCGCGGTCGACGCCGCCCCCGAGGAGCTGGTCGAGCTCGGCGACGCCGCTGGAGGCGGGGCGGTCCTCGAACTGGACTTCGTGGAGACTGGAGACCAGGCGCGGGAAGACCTCGATGCCGCCCCTGTTGATGAGGAGGTCGTGGTGCCCGCCGCGGAAGGCGGCGCCGCGGAGCTTGACGACGCGGATGCGGCGGCGCTCGGCGCCGTAGTCCGACCCCACGCGGTCGAGCTGGATGAGGCCGTGCACAATCGACTGCGGCTGGTCGTCCCCGTCCGCGGCCGTCATGTCGTCAATCAGGAGCACGGTGCTCCCACGCCCGATGAAGAAGTGCTTAAACCCCAGAACCTGGCGGCGGTAACGCAGCGGGTCGCGGGCCAGCAGGCGGATCTCGCTGAGCGAGTCGATCACCACGCGCGTCGGCTTGTGCTTCTCGATCTCATCGGCGATCTTTTTGCTCGTCTCGCCGAGCTCGACCTCGCTGGGGCGGAAGACGGTGTACTGGTCCTCCTCGGTGATGGTGCCGAGGCTGGCGGCGAGGTCAAAGATCTCGATGCCCTTGATGTCCCAGCCGTGGGAGCGGGCGATCTTCTCGATCTCCATCCTGGTCTCGCTCAGGGTGATGTAGAGGGCCTTCTCGCCCCTCTTGACGCCCTCGAGGAGGAACTGGAGGGAGATGGTGGTCTTGCCCGAGCCCGGCGTGCCCTCGACGAGGTACACGTGCCCGGCGGGGAGCCCGCCGTTGAGGACAATGTCGAGGCCCTGGACACCGGTTGTGACGATCTGGTCTCTATTTTCTGGCATGGAAGGTCCGGCCTGCTCCGCCGGGTGTGGCCGCGTCCTGCGCACCGTCCCCGGCTGGGCTTGAAAGGCTACTCACACACCCACAGTGGTCGTCTGAGGAGCGGGTGAAAGTGTATTTAGTTCGGGTTGGTCCGGGGGGTTGTGGACCGGGAACTGCCGCGGCGACGGGCCAGCCGCTCCCGTTGAAGCCTTCGCAGGGTAGTAGGAACCAAGATTCGGTCTTTGGCACGCCAGCGCCAACCTCCGGCGCTCGAGCGTCGAGGCTTGAACCTGTCGCGCCAACGCTTGATCCTCGAGCGCCAAGGCTTGGTTCCAGAGCGCCGCCCCCTGATCCAACGGATCCGGGCCCTGAACCGGGCGCGCCGAGCCTTGATCCTGGAGCGCCAAGCTTTGGCGCCCGGACGCCAAGCCTTGATCCTCCAGCGCCGACGGCTGATCGTCGGCCCCTGGGACCTGAAGGCCCGTGGGGCGGGCTTGATTCCCGACATCCCCGGCCGCTTTCCGGGGCTTGCTTGTGCACACCCCCGTTCTTCCCCGGCCCGTCCCGTAACTTGGTGGTATGATTGGGACGGCTCTCAGTCCCCGCCTCGAGTTCGAGTCCTGGGGTGTCTGGTCCCCGACGCTTCCTCCTGCCCAGGTTCAAGCTGCCGGTCAAAGTTCAGTGGGCAAGTTGGAAGCAGAGCTATGAAGCTGTACGTCGGCAATCTTTCGTTCCAGACCTCCGAGCAGGAACTGCGTGATCTGTTCTCGCAGTACGGCGAGGTCACCTCCGCGTCCCTCGTCATGGACCGCGACACCGGCCGCCCCCGCGGCTTCGGTTTCGTCGAGTTCGCTGACGACAACGCGGCCCGCGCCGCGATCAACGCTCTCAACGGCAAGAACATCGGCGGTCGCGACCTGACCGTCAATGAGGCCCGTCCGCGTGAGGGCGGCGGCGGCGGTGGTGGCGGTCGCGGCGGCTTCGGCGGCGGGCGTGGCGGCGGCGGCGGTGGTGGCCGCGGCGGCTACGGGGGCGGCGGTGGCGGCGGCGGCGGCCGCGGCGGCTGGTAATCACCGTCTTCGCTTAGAGTGATCAATGAAGGCAAGGGCCGGGCGTGAGCTCGGCCCTTGTTGTTTCAGTGTGGAGTCTCCGATGACGATGCGGACCAATGTCTGCTTCTTTACAAGCTCTGCGGAGGCGCTGCGGCCCGGGGTGCTGCCCGCAGTGCTCGCAGCGATCGGTTGCGACGGCACCGACCTGGTGCTGAGGACGGACCGCGAGGAGCGTGGCTGGGAGCAGTTCTGCCGGCGCATCTCGCGCCCCACCGATCCTGGGTGGACGACCAGCTCCAAGGTCATCCGGGTTGATGACAGCATCCAGCTCTATGAATGGGAGAACCTCGGCTGGTCGCTGCCCCTGGCGGACGTTCCAGCACTGGCCAGGCTCGGAAGGTGCCTGCAGGTGGATCTGTTGTGGTCGCACTGGCGTGAGGCTGACGAGCAGTTCCGTCGGCTGATCCCCGAAACCGTCCACGGCGGCTGCATCCCGAACTCGCTGGGCCTGCGGGCCGGGTGGCACGACCTCTTCGAATGCCTGGGCGAGCCCTTCGGCCGGTTCTTTGGGCGCGCTTCGTTCACCGTGTACCTCTGGGGGCACGGCACGCCGGCGGACCCCGACGCGTTCGAGCAGCGGCTCGTCGCCACCCCGTGCGCCGTGGAACTCCGACGGCGAATCGAGGCGGTGCTCGGACCAACTTCGACGTGCGTCATCTCCGAGTAGGCGACGCCCTGCGGGTGCTGGAGGGACGCACGATGCACCCGGCTCGCTTCTGTCGGTGAGCCACGGCGCGCCTTGACCCTCACCGGCCGATCATCCGCGCGGGCGAAGACTGGTGCTCCACAGCAGAAGGAGTTCTGATCATGTTGACCAAGTCACTTCGTTGGATCGTGTGCCTGGGCCTGGCGTGCAGCACGATGATGCTGAGCGTCGGTTGCGAGGGGCGTAACAGCAGCGGCGGCTCAGGCGGCGGCGCCGGAAGCGGCAGCGGTGGGGGCGCGGGCGGCGGCACCCAGGGCGGCAGCGGCACGGGCGGGAGCGGCAGCACCACCAGCGGCGGCATGGGCGGCGGCGGGAGCGGTGGCGGCAGCGGTGGAGGCAGCGGTGGAGGCAGCGGCCGCTGAGCAGCGAGCATCGCAATGCGGGCCGGGGAGGAGTTCAAATGGAACCTCCCCGGCTCTTCTCAACTCGCTGGCGCACTCACGCGTGAGGCGGTGCGGAGACAATCACTGCCACATGAGTCGGTTGGGTCCCACTCGTGAGCACCCGCACGCGGGTACGCACACTGTTCACGCTTGCTCGGAGCAAAGCGGTCAGCGCGGTGTCGTAGATGGAAACCACGCGTGTCGGGGTGTGAAGTTCTCCATCGTGCACCTGGGAGAGCTCATCCCGCAGTGCTGGCGGCAGTTCTACTTTGGAGGCAGCAAGCCATATCTCGATGTCTTCTTCAGCGTCGGTGCCGATAGCTATACAAGTTGGGGTGACAACCACAGGGCCATTCAGATCTCCTGGGATGTCACGCTCGCCTTGACCCATCACGAGCACTACCGGGTGCGGTGGCAGGGTGCGGATCACTTGCGCCATTGCCCGTCCCTTAGACATAGAACCGCACGTATGCCCCGAAGCCCACGGCGATCAGACCCGCGGCGGTCGCGAGGCCCCACAGGAGGCTCTTCTTCTTGACGGCCAGGGCCATGGTCGACGCGATGACCGCGGCCTGCGCGATGATCATCCCGATGAAGAACAGCTGGCTGCGGCCCTTGTGGTGGTCGGCGAGCAGGTTTGTTTTGCGCACGCTGATCTCGGTGAGCTGCGCGATGTCCTTGTTGAGGCTGGCCTCGAGGTCGTAGCGGCGGGCGCTATAGCGCAGGCGTGCCGCGGTGAAGTCGCTGGCGAGCTGCTCGACCTGGTCGCGGAGCGCGGTGGACTCGGCGGTGGGGGACCTGCGGGCCTGCGCGTTGGCGCCAGCGGTGGCGGCGGCCAAGGCGGCGCGGATCGTGTCCAGCGCGCGGTTGGTGGGCCCGATCGCCTCGTCGAACGCGGCCACGTTGTCCTGGGAAACCGTAATCGCCTCCTCGATGTCCGCCTGCGGCACGGCCCGCACGAGCGGCGCGATCTCGGACTCCGGCTTGCGGCCCTCAATGGCCGCGATGGCGGCGCGGATGGCGGGGTTGTCGTACTTCTTGATCTGCACGATGGGCCCGGTGCCCGCGGCCGCGGTCTCGAGGGCTTCTGCGGCAGCGGGGGCGCTCACCGCTTCGCGCAGTTTTACAAACGCATCAGGCTCCCCCGTGGGCGGCAGGGCCGCGATGGAGGCCTTGAACGCGCCGGCGTCCAGCGGCACCGTGTGCGCCAGGTTCTGGAGCAGCTCGAGCGTGTTGTCGAGGGCCGAGCCGCGGATGCGCTTCACCTGGAAGAAGTTCCACTGGTCGGCGACCTTGGACTGCAGCTGCGCCGCCCACGCCCGCTCGTACTGGGCCGCGTTGAGCTCGCTGTTGCTGAGGCCCGCGAGCAGCGTGGCGATGACGGTCATCACGACGGGCGTGTAGGTGAGCACCTTGTCCCACAGCGTCTTCTGCTCGGTGCCGTCGGGGTTGAGCTTGACGCTCTTGGGCAGCTTGGTGGGGGGGATCTTGGCGGTCATGGGTGCTCAGGGTACTCGCCCCTGCGGTCCAACGCGAAGAAGGGGAGTTTCAACGCGAAGGTCGCGAAGAGGCGAACGAAGGCGCGAAGAAGAAGGAAGTACTTAACGCGAAGAGCGCGAAGATGGGCACGAAGGCGCGAAGATCGGAAGATGGAGTAGAAGGCGACGATCCATTGCCTCTCACTTCCATTACCCCTTCGCGTCTTCGCTCTTCCCTTCGCGACCTTCGCGTTAAGAAATGCCTTCTCAGGAGAACGCACCAGCCTGAACGAGTCGCAGCACCGCATCGATGTCGGGCGCGAGCACGCGGTCGTCCTGCAGGGCGGGGACTTTGGCGCGGATGGCGGCGTGGGCCCGTTCGACCGCGGCGCCGCTCTTGAGGGGGCGGTGGTACTCGAGGCCCTGGGCGGCGCACAGCAGCTCGATCGCGACCACCGTCTGCGTGAGTTCCAGGGCGCGGCGGGCCTTGGCGGCCGCGCGGGGGCCGAAGCTGTTGTAGTCCTCGATGCCCGCGCTCGTGACCACGTTGCTCACGCTCGCGGGCGTGGAAAGGGTGATGATCTCGTTGCAGCACGCGGCGGCCGTGTACTGCACGATCATGAGGCCGCTGTTGAGCCCCGGCTTGGGCGTGAGGTAGGGTTTTAAGTGGGCCTCGGGGTCAAAGTTGCTGAGCATCCAGAACGTGCGGCGCTCGGAGATCCCCGCGACGTGCGCGAGTGCGATCGTCATGGCGTCCAGCGGGATAGCGAGGGGCATGCCGTGGAAGTTGCCCGCCGACACAATCGATGAGTGGGGGTCGGGCGCCTGCCCGGGTTCGGGGGCGAAAACCAGCGGGTTGTCGGTGACGGCCCCCAGCTCGTCGCTGATCGACTGCTCGACATAGAGCATGCAGTCCAAGGCCCCGCCCAGCACCTGCGGCGTGCAGCGGAGGGAGTATGGGTCCTGCACGCGGGGGTCGTTCTCGCGGTGGCTGGGGATCACCTCGCTCCCCTCGAGCAGGGAGCGCAGGCGCGACGCGACGAGTTGCTGGCCCGACTGCTGGCGGGCCTCGTGCACGCGGGGGTCCAGGAACGCGTCGGTGCCGCGGCTAGCGTCGATCGACATGGCGGCAGCGACCAGGGCCGCGTCGAAGGTGAGGTCCGCGTCGTGGCAGAGCAGGGCGCCCTGGGCGGCCATGAGGTGCGTGCCGTTGATGAGCGCGAGCCCTTCCTTGGCTTCGAGCGCCACGGGTGAAATGTTGGCGTTTGCCAATGCCTCCGAAGCGGGGATGGTTTTTCCGTGCTGGGTAATGAACCCCTCGCCGATGAGCGCGAGGGCAACGTGCGCCAGCGGCGCGAGGTCGCCCGACGCGCCGACGGACCCTACCGAGGGGACCAGCGGCGTCAGCCCCGCGTTGAGCAGCCTCACGATTTGCTCTGGAATCACAGCACGAACGCCGCTCATGCCGCGGCAGAGGCTGGCGGCGAGCAGGAGCATCATCGCCCGCACGACATCGGTTGGCAGCGGCTCACTTACGCCGCACGCGTGCGAGCGGACGAGGTTCCGCTGCAGTTCCGCGACGGCATGGGTAGGAATGCTCTGGCGTGAGAGGGAACCGAATCCTGTATTAAGGCCGTAATGGGGGAGACCGTCGCCCAGCGCGTGCTCGACAACGGCACGCGAGGCCGCGAGAGCGGCAAGGGCGGAGCGGCCGACCTCAACACGTCGTGCGTGTCGGGCGACAGCAACCACGTCGCCGATGGTCAGTGGCTTGGGCTCGAGGATGAGGGCCTGGACAGGAGCGGTCATGAGCGGAGTGTTCCAGAAAGCGGACGGAGCAACAACCGGGGCCTTGGGTAGGGGGGTTCTGCGCCGGGCGGCCGTCGCGGCCCTCATCGTTGGCGCGGCCGTGGGCACGAGCGGCCTGGGCGGCTGCATGTCCTACAAGGCCGGCCACCGCACGGCCCAGAAGAACGTCAAGATCGCCGAGATGACCCCCGGGGACTGGCCCGCCCGCGACCTCGCGCAGATGGAGCGTCTCCGTGACGCCACCCCGAATGTGTACCGCCGCCTCGACATGACCGGCGAGAAGCCGCTCGAGCAGCTCAGCAAGCGGCACCAGGCCCTGGTGACCGAGCCGATGATGAAGGTCGTCTTCAACGACATCGTCGGGCAGGGGCTCCTCCGGATCGTGGACTTCCCCGATGGCAACGACCCCGCGGTGCTCAAGAGCGAGTACGACAAGAAGCAGGGGTTCCGCCCCAACGCGTGGTTCCTCTCCTCGCTGTCACTGAGCGACCCCCGCCGCCCCGGCTACATGGCCCGCTCTCGCATGCGCCGAGCCGCGGACGAGGCCGGCAACCCCACGGCCGGCGTCAAGTGGAACAACACCGACCTGGACACCGCCATGCGCGAGGGAATCCCTATGGGGTTCCCGCCCGTGCAGAAGACCGAGCCCCGCGGCCTGCTGATCCACTTCGTCGCCATGATGGGCAACGAGTACGAGACCAAGGTGGTTGACCGCCTCCGCAGCGAGGGCTGGGCCATCATCGACATCGATTCCAACCCCCGGGTCATCGGTGGCGGGCGCTCCTACGAGATCAACAACGACACCGACCTGGACACCGCGGCCCAGTCCATCGCCCGCCGCATCGACGACGTGCTCGCGGATCATGCGTACGCGGCCGAGGCGGCCCTGGAGTACTGCCGCAAGCACCGCCCCGACCTGCCCACCGACAAGGTCTGCGTGATCGGCTTCAGCGCCGGCTCGCTGGTGGTGCCGCCCGCGGCCGCCCGCCTGGGCGATGACGTGGAGTCGGCCGTGCTGATTGCCGGCGGGGCCAACCTGCTGGAGATCGCCATGGAGAGCGACCTCTCCGACGGCGGCATCAAGTTCAAGTGGGGCCCGGGCAGGGGGGGTAAGGCCGACCGTGAGCGCCTTAAGCGGGCGTACCTCAAGCACTCGCGTCTGGACCCCTACCGCACGGCCACCGTGCTCGCCAACAAGCCCGTGCTCCAGTACTGGGGTCAGTGGGACAAGTGGGTCCCGGCCGAGTCGGGCCGCGTGCTGAGCGAGCGGCTCAACAACCCCGACAAGGTCACCATGCTCGGCGGCCACTGCCTGCTCTTCTACTTCCTGCCCGGGCAGTCCGACCGCATCGCAGGCTGGGTCGGTAACTCGATGGCCAATGTCGACACCCGCACCGCGGCGAACCGGCGACTGAGCGCGGAGGCCTCTGCGGGCGCGATGAACCCCAAGGCCACCCGCTAACCAACCACACCGCCGCATGCTGGCGGAGAGAACGTGAGGGTCAGAGCACGCGGCATGGATGGCCGCGTGCTCTTGTTTTTGAGCCTTAAGGGTGGAATCTGACCGATCAATCCAAGGTCCTATAAGATAGGTTATGTAAAACTGCACTGCTGGGAAGGTGTTCGCGGGAGGCTTGGCGTGGTGGGCGAGGTGCCGAGCTGCGGTATCGGACTGGTCCTAGGCAGGTGCGGAGCGATTGAGCGAGCGGTGTAGCGGTGTGACGTCCTCCACGCCCAGGAAGCGAGCACACAAGATTTTGCCTGCTGACAAACCTCTGGGCGACGCGCCGTTCACGCGCCAGCCCGACGGGACCACGGCGTCTGATCCACTGCCCGAAAGTCGCGCGTGCTGCATCCATGCGTGGTGAGCCCGGCGCTCGGGCGGCAATCTCAATGGGGACTCGCATGCGATCAACGCTTCTCACTCTCGCGGTCTCGACGCTCCTGGCGGTGGGCGGAATCAGCACGCCATCGCTCGCACAGAACGGCTCGATGTCGATGGCGCTCCTGGGCGGCACCAACAGCTTCCGCCCCGACCTTACCCAGCGGGACCTGAAGGTGATCATCCGGGTCCTGGGCCTGAAAGGGGAGTCGCTGACGGCGCTCCAGAACCTGTACGACGGCTACGCGGGCACGCTGGCGAGCGAGGGCGCGGCCGTGCGGGAGTATGTGGCGGAGGTGATCGAGAAGTCCGAAATCCTGCAGAACGTCGACCTGCTCAAGCCCGCCAACGAGCGGATCGAGCAGTGGAACAAGCGGTCCGAGCAGATCAAGAAGACGTTCCTGGACGACCTCAAGAGCCTGCTGACGCGCGAGGAGGAGTCGCGCTGGCCGATCGTCGAGCGCGAGCTGCGGCGGATCCGGCACGTGAGCGCGGGTCTCCTGACCGGCGAGAACGTGGACCTCGTGCGGCTGACAGAGGATGTCGTCGGAGAGGCGGGAGCGACAGGGGAGTTGGCCGAGCTGCTCAACCGCTACAGCGACGAGCTCGACCACGCCCTTGTCGCCCGCAAGAAGGCGAAGGACGAGAACACCGAGCTCTACAGCAAGGGCCTCAAGGAGGACCCGGAGCAGGCCCGCAAGGCGTGGAAGGCGGTGAACGACGCCCGCCTCGCGGTGCAGGCGCTCAACGACCGCTATGCACGCCTGATCGCCGCCCAGGTTCCGCCGGAGAAGAAGCAGGCGTTCGAGCGGGCGTGGTTCGAGCGCTGCTACCCGATGGTGTGCCGCCCGACGCGCCTCGACGAATACCTCAAGGACGCCCAGCAGCTGCAGAGCCTCACCGGCGAGCAGAAGTCGCAGCTCAAGGCGATCGCGGGCAGGTACGAGGAGCGCGTGTGGCAGCACCGGCAGGTGGCCGCGAAGGCATGGCGCGAGTTCGAGACCGAGCACCGGCGCGTGCAGCTGGAGGAAGCGATCACCAAGGACAGGACCGACCGCCACAACCAGTACAACGGCTCGTGGCTGCCCGAGTCGCACCCAATCAACGCCACGCGGCGCGAGCGGCTGGAGATCGACCGCGACTTCCGCCGCCAGATCGACGCGGTGCTGACACCCGAGCAGCGCGATGAGGTGCCCACGCGCTTGACGCCGTTCGCGAAGTACGAGAGCTGGCAGCCGAACGGGCTGTAGCCTGGGTACCCCGCCGCTCCGCGGCGGCCTTGGTGTGACCTCGCTGATTCACGGACGCGACTGGTGCTGATCGCACGAACGCTGGCAAAAGCACCGCCGCGGAGCGACGGGGTACCCAGGGATCAGAACATGTCCTGCAGCGAGGGTGTTGCGCCGGCAAAGGCCGCGGCGGCGGCGAGCACGCCCCTGTCACCCCCCCGCAGCTTCCCGACGGAGCGTAGCTGCTGGGGCGTGTGGAAGCCGGAGTACATCGCGGCGAGGGTGCGGGCGTCGAGGGTGAGCGTGTCATCGCTGCTCGCACGTGACCCACCAGCCGCAGCCCCCCTGCTCACGCCGGCCTTGCCGTTGTGGACCTCGACGCGCCAGGGGCCCGCGTTCTCGGGGAACGTCGCGTCGCGGACGTCGAGCGTGAACGTGCAGGACACGTGCGGGTTGTAGCCGCGCTGCGTGAGCGCGGCCTCCACGTCCAGCACGCGCAGCATCCAGTACTCGCGCAGCTTCATCGTGAGCTTCTGCTCGGCGAGCAGCGAAACGAAAGGGTGGTTGGGCCCGCCGTTGAAGCTGAGCTCGGCGCCGACGCTGCGGAAGTCGCTGAGCATGTCGAGCAAGCGGCGGGCCGCGGCGGGCGTGGTCGCGGCCATGTCGCTCACAATGACATCGTGGTCGAGGGCGGGGGTGCGTTCCTGGCGGAAGAAGATGTAGCCGACCACGCTCTTCGTGCCGTCACCCCCCTGCTGCTCAACAACCAGGCCAGTCGCCTCGCCCTGGCGGGGCTTGAAGATGCGGCCCCAGATGTAGTCGCCGCGGTCGAGCATGCCCTCGTGCTGCATTGCGAACGCACGGTAGCACACGTGCACGGCGTCGAGGTCGCGCTCGCGGTCAAAGGCACGCACCTTGAGGTCGCGGTCGCCGCCGCACTCGAGCGACGGGTCGAGCTTGAGCAGCTTCAGGTTGATGCGGTACTCGCACCAGTAGCCCGCCTGCTCGAAGCCCACGCGCCGGTACAGCGGCAGCGTCGCGGGGTAGAGCGAGGCGAGCGGATAGCCCTCGCTGCGCGCTTCGCGCAGGAACTCGGCCATCAGCGTTGTGGCAAGCCCCCCGCCGCGGGCCTCGGGCGCCACGGCTACGCCGGCGACGCCCATGTTCCTGATGGAGCGCCCGCCGAAGAAGTGGCCCATGGGCACCCGCAGTGCGCAGGCAATCGGCATTGCCCCCCCACTCGCCTCAGAGTTGGCGCGCATCACGCGGAAGTTGTGCAGCCCCGCGTTCTCCAGCCACGTGGACACGCCGTCCATCGGGCTGCCGAAGGCGAGCGAGATCAGGCGCGAGACGGCGGCGTGGTCATGGGGCTGGGCGGGGGCAAGTGTGGTGCTCATGGCGGGTCCTCGTCGGGAAGCCTATCAGGTTGAACGCGAAGATCGCGAAGAGAGGAACGAAGCCGCGAAGAGGAGATTGGTCACTTTTCCCCACTTCGCGCCTTCGCGCTTCCTTCGCGACCTTCGCGTTAGATTCCGCGCGTTTCCGCACTGAAGCACCCCAGGTGCAGCTCCGCATGCCGCAGGTGCATCTTCTGCCATTCATCGTGCCTGAGCGGGCCGAAGATGGGGTTCTCGATCGTGGGCGCGGCGGCCTCGAGGCGCGACCACGCGGCGTTCAAGCGACGCAGGCCTTCGTCCGTTGGCAGCACATCGATGCCGAGCGTCCCGTCCTTCACCCGCGGGATGCGAACGCCCGCGGGGAGGCTGCCGTGGAGGTACTTGTCCTTGCGGCCCTTGAGGATCCACTTGACGAAGAACGGCGGCTTGATGGGGTAGCCGTCATACGCGAAGTTGATCCACGTCGCGAGGTGCCCGAGGGCCTGGCCCAGCGTCCAGTTGCCGCAGGCTGTGAGCGTGCCCGCGCGGTCGGCGGCCACGAGCTTCGCGACGTCGGCGTGCAGGTCGGCGGGCGAGGCGTAGCGGACCTTGCGGCGGTCGATCTTCGAGGTGTCCACGGGCATGCGGGCAGTGTAACCGCACGGGGGCCGGGGGGGTCTTGCTGGGGCGACGGGCGCGCCCCCGCCGCGCCCCTGAGCGCACCCCTATTGACGGTGAGCGCAGGCTCGCACTCCCCGCGCGCACTCCACGACGCCCCGCGCGCACTCGGCCACTCATGCCACAGAGTGCGCGCGCCGTGTGAGAGGGGCCGCCACACCAGCCGCCGGGTGCGCGCGCGGTGTAACCCTGTGCGCCACACGTGTGAACAGGTGCCCTCGTCGTGGCCGGGTGGGCCGCTCGTGTCATGGAGTGCGCGCCGGGCGCATGGGGCGCGCACACACGTGTTTATACGTTACCGGTCCGAATGTTCCTCGAACACCGGCGACAACGGGCTGTCCAATGTGGCACCCAGCATCCGTGATCGGACGCAGCGGACGGCTTACTGCACCTGTCCCAGGTACGCCACCAGGATGTCGCGGGCCGCAAATAGGTCCTTGCGGTCGATCATCTCGGTGATCGTGTGGATGTAGCGAGTGCCCACGGTGATACCGATGGCGCGGGCGCCCGCGGCGGACTGCTGCGCGGCCGCGCCGTCCTGGCCGCCGGCGGCGAGGATCGAGCGCTGGTAGGGGATTTCCTTCTTCTTGGCCAGCTCCTCGAACTCGCGGACCAGCGTGTGGTCGCTGATGAAGGAGCCGTCCTTGATGTGCAGGCCGAAGCCCTCGCCGTTGCGCGTCACGGCCTCCTCCTCGGGCACGCCGGGGGTGTCGCAGCTGAGCGTGACGTCCAGGCCGATGCCGATGTCGGGCTGCACCTGGAAGCTGGCGTTCTTGGCGCCGCGCAGGCCGACCTCCTCCTGCGTGGTGAAGGCGACGACGATCTCGCAGCTGTGGCCGGTGCCGGCGGCGTCGAGCCTGCGCACGGCCTCGATGCCCAGCCAGCACGCGACGCGGTTGTCCAGGGCCTTGCTCACGATCTTGTTGCCGACCTCGACCAGCGGCTCATCGGGCACGACGTAGTCGCCGACCTTGACCTTCTTCTTGACCTCGTCCGCGGGCAGGCCGATATCGACGTAGAACTCCTTCACTTCCGGGATCTTCTCGCGGTCCTTGGGGAGCGAGATGTGCAGCGGGCGCCCGCCTGGGTTCATGACGCCCTTGAGGTCGCCGTTGTCGGTGACGACGGTGACTCGCCGGGCGAAGAGCGTGCGCGGGTCGAAGCCGCCCGCGGGGTTCATCCACAGCCAGCCCTTGCTGTCCACGTGCGTGACGTAGAAGCCGATCTCGTCCATGTGTGACAGCAGCATGACGCGGGTGGGCCGGTCCTTGCCGGGGGCATTACTCGGCTTGCCGTTGTTGCTGCTCCCACCACGGGGGTTGCGGCGGCAGATGAGGTTGCCCAGGGCGTCGGTCACCACCGAGTCGAAGAGCCCCTTCACTTCCTTCTCGATCAGCGCCCGCACCCGCTCCTCACGCCCCGGCAGGCCGGGGGTCTCGCACAGGCGCTTGAGGAGGTCGATATTGTCGTTCGTCGTGTTCGCGGCCATGCCGGCTCCTTTGGTCGTGCTCCCGCGTGGGCGGGGAGATCAGGGTAGGAGCCTGCGGTTTGCGGGAAAGGCGTCTACCGCGGAGTTGCGCGGAGCGGGCGGATTTCCGCGGAGAAAGGCCAGGGAACGGGCGAAGCGGGAAACGGAACGCGGATTCACCGATCACGTGGCTGGAGAGTGCTCGACGCCCGCGCCCATTCCTGCATCAAACTCCGCGCAACTCTGCCGACTCCGCGAAACTCCGCGGTAATGCCCTTGTCCTATCGCCCCGGCGAGCGGCGCTGGCGGGTGCCGTCGGAGTTCCGAACGCCGCGGCGCGAGCGTGAGCCCGAGCGCGATGTGCCGGGCCGGCTCGTGCTCTCCTTGGAGGCCTTGGTGAGCCCGCGGTCGGAGCGGCCCTTGCCGGCCTGCTTGCCCTTGCGGATGTTGGGGTTCGCGAGCGTGTTGCCCAGGGCGTTGGCGCCGCCGCGCTGGCTGGGGTGGGCAGTGTCGGTGTTGCCCATATCGCCGCGGGCATAGCCCTTGGGGCTGCCGCCCTGGCGCGTGTCGGTCATGCGGGCCGGCCGGGCGACGCCGCGTGGGCGGGCGTGGTCGGACATCTTCTGGGCCTTGCCCTTGCTGGCGCCGGTCGCCTTGATGACGTTGGTGCCGTCGGTGGACGGGGTGGATCGCTGTGTGCCGCGTGCCATGCGTCGCTCCGTGTGTGGTTGCACGTGGAGTATGAACCCGCCCGCGTGGACGTGGGTCGAACATGGAGCAAACAGGGGCTCACCGGGTTGAATCACACCGTCGGCGGCGAGCGGAACGGGATCGGCTTGCCCGCTGCATCCACCGAGACCATCGTCATCGTCGCCGCCGTCACCGGCACCGTCTCGCCGGTCGTGAACCGCTCGGCCTGCACCTCGATCAGGATCGTGACCGACTTCGTGCCGAAGCGCGTGCAGGTCGCGTAGAGGTTGACGACGTCGCCCACGTGGATCGGGGCCTTGAACTCGACGCGGTCGATCGCGGCCGTGACCCAGCGGTGCGTGCCGTGCCGCCTCGCCTCCACGAACCCCGCCTGGTCGATGTACGACAGCACCACGCCGCCGAAGATCGTGCCGTAGTGGTTGGTGTCCCGCGGCAGCGTGGCAATGCGGAGCGCGAGCGTGCGGGCGGGCGGGGAAGGCTGGTCGGGCATGCCGCAAGCGTACCTCCCCCACTTCCAACCAGCGACACCTTGGGCCCTGACCTCCCCGGGGCCAGGGCGATACGCTTGGCCCATGGACAAACTCAAACTGATGACGCTGATCTGCTCCACCCGCCCCGGGCGCGTGTGCCCCGCCGTCGCCAACTGGTTCCACGGCGCCGCCCAGAAGCACGGCAAGTTCGACGCCCAGCTCGTGGACCTCGCGGAGTTCAACCTCCCGGTCTACAACGAGCCCAACCACCCGGTCATGCAGCAGTACCAGCATGAGCCGACCAAGAAGTGGGCCGCGGCGGTCGCGAAGTTCGACGCGTACGTCTTCGTGATGCCCGAGTACAACTTCGGACCCACGCCCGCCCTGACCAACGCCCTCAACTACCTGTACAAGGAGTGGTGCTACAAGCCCTGCGGCTTCGTGAGCTACGGCGGCATCAGTGGCGGCCTGCGCAGCGTTCAGCAGACCAAGCTCCTCGTCACCACCCTCAAGATGATGCCGATGTACGAGGGCGTGCCCATCCCCAATGTCAACGGGCTGCTCGCGGACGAGGGCGGCGCCAAGGTGTTCAAGGCCAACGAGCACCACGAGAAGGGCGCGGCCGCGCTGCTCGAGGAAACGCACAAGTGGGCGGCGGCGCTGAAGACGATGCGGGGGTGACGAGCGGGAACTTAGGTCAGTCTCCGCCGCCACCGCAGCCGCCACCCCCACACCCGCCGCTTGCGCAGCCACTGCTGCCGCACCCGGTGCTCGCGCCGCAGCCGGTGGCCCCGCACCCACCGGCGCCGCACCCGCTCCCGGAGCGGCCGCGCCTTGCCCAGAGCGCGATCGCCGCGATGACCAGGAGCACTCCGATCGCGGCGAACGCAACCAGTGCGTCGTTCTCAGATTCCGCCAGCAGGGTGCACCCGCCAAGGGCGATCGCGCACACCGCGCCCGCGCCGAACAGGCCCCACCGCTTCACCTTTGGCTTCGGGATGATCCAGTGATAGCCGGTGCTCACCCACCGGGCAGGCGGGGTGCCGAACCGCACCTCGACCGGCGGCCAGACGTCCGCGGGCGGCTCCTCGCCGAAGAGGCGTCGGTAGCTCTCCAGCGTGCGGGTGTACCACTGCTCGAACTTTCGGTCCTCGCCGGGCCCGCCCTCCGTAGGCGTGTGGTGCAGTGGGCGGCCGACGACGCCCTGGCACAGGTCGGTCCAGTACGACCGCGTGTAGACCATGTGCAGGTGCCACGCCTGGTCCACCTGCTCCGAAGGCGTGACCGGGTGTCCAGCCTCCGCAATCAGGAACAGGAACCGCTTGTACTCCGCGGTGACTCGCTGTGCGAACGCCTCGGACCAGCCGTTCTCGCGGGCGAGCCGGCGCTCAAAGGTGAGCGCGGCGTCGCGCCCGCCGATCTCAAACGCTTCCAGTTGAACCCAAAGATTGGCCTGACGCTCGTCCATGGTGAACCCCCTGGGACGCGGTGCTCTCAGTGCCTGCGCTTGAGTATCCCACAAACCCGCCGCTCCGTCTATCCGCGCATCGTGAAGGTTCGGTCAAGCTTGGCCGCGTAATGCAAAGGGCCTGCAGGCCACGTGTGACCTGCAGGCCCGGGTTGCTTGTTGCTCGTCCTACCGGCTTACCGCTGCTCGGGCGGAATGCCCATCCCCGCACGGTTCGGGCTCGTCGGCCGCTTGGGCGGGTTGAACGCCTTGGTCTTGAGCTCCTCGGTCAGGTGCGCGATCGCGGCGTCCAGCTGCGGGTCGCCGCCGTCGGTCATCTTGGCCGGGTCGTCCACGACCTCGATGTCGGGGTCGACGCCGTGGCCCTCGACGCCCCACGTGCCGTCCAGCTTGTAGAAGGCGAAGGACGGCACGCTGATCCCGCCGCCGTCGATGAGGCCCGGGTAGCCCTGGATACCGACCAGGCCGCCCCAGGTGCGGGTGCCGATGGTCTTGCCGATCTTGGCCTGCTTGAAGTAGTACGGGAACGCGTCGCCGCCCGAGCCCGCGAGGCCATTGATCAGCATCGCCTTGGGGCCCTGGTGGCTGTCGGGCGGCCACACCCAGTCCTTGCCGTCGCGGATCGCCCAGTAGTTCGTCACCGGGCGGTTGAGCAGCTCGATGAAGCGGGTGGGAATCTGCCCGCCGCCATTCCAGCGCTCGTCGATGACGAGAGCCGCCTTGCCGCGCTGGCCCACGAACTGGCGGAACAGCTCGTTCTGCCCATCGACGCCCGTGTTGGGCACGTAGATGTAGCCGATCTTGCCGCCCGACTTCTCCTCAACGTACTTGCGGTTCTTCTCGATCCACGCGCGGGTGCGCAGCCCCTGCTCCCCGCCCATGGGCTTGAGCAGCACGTCGCGGGACTGGTCGTCGATAACCGGGTTCTTGCCGATCGTGACGATGGTCGCGCGGTCGGCGGTGTCGATGAACGCCGCCCACGGGTCCTTGCTCGTGTCCACGGGCACGCCGTTGACCGCGAGCAGGTACTCGCCCTCCTTGATGTTCACGCCCGGCTGGCTGCACGGCCCGCGCCCATCCACATCCCACGCGCCGCCCTCGTGGATCTTCGTGATCTTGTATGCGCTCTTGTCGCCGTCCTTCACAAGCTCATAGTCGCACCCGAGCATGCCCACCGACAGCGAGGGCTGCTGCTCGACATCGCCTGGGCTGGTCACGTACGCGTGCCCGATGTTCAGCTCGCTGATGAGCTCGGCGATGATCCAGTTGACGTCCTCGCGGCTGGTGGCGTCGTCCACCATCTTGCCGTAGTGCTCGCGCATCTTCGGCCAGTCCACGCCGTGGAGCGTGGGCTCGTAGAAGTAGTCGCGGTTGAGGCGCCACACGTCGGCGAGGATCTGCTTCCACTCGTTGCGCGGGTTGATGGTGGTCTTCATGCCGCTGGTGGGCACGGTGGTGGGCTTGCCGCCACCGGCGACGGGGTCCATGACCTGGATGTTGCTGCCGCGGATCAGCAGCAGCTTCTTGCCGTCGGCGGAAAGCTCGAACCCGCCGCCGCCGGCGATGACGTTCTTCTCGTCCTTCTCGTCGGAGTTGATGTCGAAGATCTTGATGGCGGTCTCGCCGCCGCGACGGCCGCTCGACTTGAGGTAAATCAGCTTGCCATCGTGCGTGACCATGAGGTTGCCAAAGGCGCCCGCGGGCACGGGGACCTGGATCGCGCGCCGCTCGAAGTTCTCGAGGTCGATCTTGAGCGGCTTCTTCTCCTTGTCCTTGGCCTTATCACCGGCCTTGTCGCCCTCGGGCTTGCCGCCGCCCTCGCCGCCCTTGGCCGTGCGCTTGCAGGTCCACTTGCCGGACACGCCGCCCTGGGCGTCGCTCCAGTCGCCGCTCAGTTCCTCGCCCTTGATGGTGCCGGTCAGCGTGATCGTCGCCTCTTTGACCGTGAAGGTGAGCGTGAATGCGCCGCTGCCCTTGTCGAACGTGCCCTCGCCGTTGCCGGTGCCCATCTGGCTGGTCACGCTGCCGGTGACCTTGCCGTCCGCGTGCAGCGTCACCTTCATCGAGAACGCGATGCCCTCGGGCGGGAAGCCCTCGCCCCCGCCCGTCGCCTTGCCCTCCCAGGTGCCGGAGACGCCGTCGTCCGGAGCCGCGGCCTTCTCGGAAGGCTTGTCCTCCTTTTCGTCCTTGCCGTTGTCCTTCTTCTCGGCGTCGCCGTTCTCGTCCTTCTTGTCTTCCTTCTTCTCGTCCTTCTTGGGCTCGTCCTTCTTGTACTCCTCCTCGTCGCTCTTCGGGAGGAACGGGCTCTTCATCGAGTCCCGCAGCGGCACGACGTACAGCAGCTCGGTGCCCGTGTACGCGAAGGTCGTATCGATATCCGCGTACGTCGGGTTCTCGATCGCGCGGTTGCTCGTGAAGTACAGGTAGTCGCCCTTGCGGTCAAACGCCGGGTTCTGGCTGCTGAACATCGGGCTCGTGAGCCGGGTCTTCTCGCCGCTCTTGACGTTGTACACCCAGATGCAGCTGAGCCGCGACTCCTCGTCCCCGCGGCTGTACACCAGCCAGTTGGAATCGTGCGACCACGTGGGGTTCAGCCGCTCGCCCACCGGGTCCTGGTCGATCTCCTTGACCTCCTTGGGCTCACCCTCGGTGGTCACCTCGACCAGGAACGCCTTGCCGGCGCGGTCGGTCAGCACGATGTGCTTGCTGTCGGGGCTCCACGTGGGGTTGAAGCGGAACCCCGCGCCGAAGCTGGTCAGCTTCCGCGGCTCGCCGTTGCGCGTCAGCGCCGACGGCTCAACCTTCTCCGCTTCATCACCGGCGTCCTTGTCCGCCTTCTTCTCCGCCGCCGTGCGCCCGTCGCTGGGGCGGATGTACAGCTCGTACTCCCCGCTTTCGTCCGACAGGTACGCGATCCACTTGCCATCGGGCGACCACGCGGGGCTGCGCTCGAACACGCCGTCGCTCCGGGTCATGTTCCGCGTCACGCCCTCCTTGGCGGGGGCCGACCACACGTCGCCGCGCCCCTCGATCACCACGCGCTTGCCCGTGGGGCTGATGCTCGCGCTGGTGATGTTCTTCGACGCATCCACCAGGCGCGGCTTGATCATCGGCTTGGCGCCGGGGATCGTCACCTTGATGGCGCGGTCCTTCTTGCTGCCAAGGTCCAGCAGCCGCAGCTCGCTGCCCAGCTGGTACACGATCTCGCCCTTGCCGCCGTCACCTGGCCCGATGCTCGGCCAGCGCACGTCGTTGTCCGTGTACTTGGTGATCTGCTCCTTCTTGCCGCTCTTGACGTCGTAGCTCCACACGTTGAGCCGGTGCTCCGGGCCAGCATCGCTCAGGTAGTACACGACGTCCGTGCTGCCGTTGCGCTTGCCGTCCTCGCTCCTGGGCACCCACATCGGGATCGTGTCCGTGCCCTCCCAGTCGGTGATCTTCTTGCTGGACTTGTCCTTGAGGCTGAACAGCCAGATGTCGGTCGCCATGCCGCCGCGGTAGCGCTTCCACGTGCGCGTGTCGGTCGAGTGCGGCGTGTACGCGAGCCATGTGCCGTCGGGCGAGATCGACCCGAAGCCCGCGTAGGGCACGGGCAGCCGCTCGGGCAGGCCGCCGGTGCTGCCGACCGTGAACAGCTGCGACTGCCGCCCCAGGCCCGCCATGCCGCTCATCAGGTAGATGAGCTTGCCGTCGGCGGTCCAGTCCGACAGCGTCTCGCCGCCGGGGTGGTGCGACACGCGCGTCGGCAGACCGCCGCTCAAGGGCAGCGTGTACAGGTCGCGCCCGCCGTCGTAGTTGCCCACGAACGCGATGCTCTTCCCGTCGGGGCTGAAGCGCGGGAACGACTCGGTCCCCGGCGGGCTCGCCAGCGGCGTGGCCTCGCCGCCCGCCTTGGGCGCGGTCCAGATGTCATTGGCGTACACGAAGCAGATGCGGTCCTTGCTCACATCCGGGAGCCGCAGCATCGCACCCACGGGCTCATCCTGCTTGGGCTGGTTGTTCTGCGCCGAAACCGGCGCGGCCAGGCCGGCAAGGAGGCTCAGGCAGGCCGCGTACGAAAGCGAACGGGTTGTCATGGACTTCACGAGCGTTGTTCCCCTGTAGATCACCCCTGTGCGGAGGGGAAGGGTAGCAAAACCCGACCGCTCCCGTCCAGCACAAAGGAACCACGGGGATCACCGGGTCACCAGCTGACTCACTCCAGCTCAATCATCAAGGTCACCACCGCTTCGCATGCGAGCGGTTGTCTTGTCCGGGCGCGGTATCCGCGATGCGGTCGCCCTCGTCCTCGGTGCCCAGGTCGCGATCGGCCGCGGTGCACCCCGGCACCAGCACCGCCGCGGCCAGCACAAGCAGCAACCCAATGAGAGATATGAACTGGCGCATGCCACACAGTGCACCCGCGGGCCAGCAACCGTGCAAAACCGGCATGAACGCTTATGGATGGAGTTCCCGCTTCCAACCCGTATAGGCCGTGCCGAGCCCCGCGAGTTGCCCGAGGCCACTCCGCGACGCGAGTACTTCTGGAAGATCCATTGCGAGGCGACGCCCCAGCCATGCAAAGAACCTGCGCCGCTCCTCAATGTTGAACGCATCGAGCCCGCTGTCGCCCAGAATGGTCGCGCTTTCAGGTCGGTCGCCTTCGACGGAGTCGTCGCACGGCCACGCCGCTACATACACCCCGTCTCGGAACTCCATCTCGTAGCTCACCTCGATGGTGACGGAGCCGCAATCGATAAAGGCCCACGCACCGCAGACGGAGTACCTCGTTCGCATCCTTGTTGGCGCGACCGCCTCGAGCTCACGCGCGATCAGCGTCCGCACATCCCGTAGGAAGCGACGCTGAGGTCCCGCAAGAAGCCATTCCACAGGATTCATTGACTGTTGCGGCAACTCATGGATCGCGGAACAGCGCCAGGCACGCCGTGTGCCCGTGCACGAAGCTCTCGTCCCCCACCGGCCCGATCTCCCCGTTAGCGAAGAACCCGGCGAGCGGCACCGGCACCTCGATCTGCGGCTCGAAGGGCTTGCCGGGCTTGCTGAGGAACTCGCCGCCCTGGGTTTGTGAGAATGCCCGCGCCACCGCCAGCGCGTCGTGGTCGTTGGGCGTGTCGGTCGCGCTGAACATCCGCCGTCCGCGCCCGTTGCAGGTGATCAGCATGACACCCTTGGGCTTGTCGTACAGCTTCTGCGCGTCCAGCAGCAACGCGAGGTCCTCGTGCGCCGTCACCGCGTCGCGGCAGTGCAGCCGGATCGTCTGCCCCACGCGCACGCGGTCCGCCACCGCCAGCGCGCCGCGGTTCTGGTCCACCCCCACCACGTTGCGGATGAGGAAGTCGTTGCGCCCGAACCGCCCCTTGTACTCGTCGATCACGCGCCCGATGAAGAGCCCGCCCGCGAGCTTCTCCGTGTAACCCTCGCCAAGGTCCAGCACGGTCTCCTGCGCCACTTCCAGCGCCTGCCGCCCGCCCAGCTCGAAGATCATGTTGCCCTTGGCCTTCGTCACCACCATCGTGGGGCCGAAGGGCCGGCACCCCTGGCTGAGCACCGTGTCCACATGCAGGCTGCCGCGCAGCGACAGGCCCACCGCCCCCGAGCGGAATACGCGGTCGTTCAGCACCAGCACGTTGCCGCCCGGCGAGGTCGACGCCGAGGCCATGCCGCCGAAGATCGGCGCTTTGCTCGCCCCCCGCGCCCGGTTCATCGCCGGCAGCATCCGCACCAGCGGCACGCTGAAGGGGTCCACCAGCAGAAGCGTCATCCGCAGGTCCGGCCCCGCGCCCATCACCTCGCCGATCGCCGCGAGGGTCTCCTCCCGTCCCGCGGCCTCATCATCCGGCAGCGCCGGCAGCTCCTCGAAGGTGAAGGTCTTGGCCGTCACCCCCGGCATCGAGCCCGCGAGGATCGACAGCCCCGGCGTGCCCTCCAACTCGCTCACGCCGCCGATCGCCGCGACGGTGGAGATGCCCACGAGGTTCTTGACACCCAGCCGCCGCAGCACCACGGCCGCGATGTCGGCCGCGTGCTCAACGTGCTGCGTCGAGAAGTGCAGGAACGCGGTGTCCACCGACCCGCCTCCGAGGGCATCCAGGCACTGGTCGCACGCGTTCTCCGCGGCCCGCGTTGAATCCGCGGCCGTGGATAGCCCGGCGCCCATGCGAAGCTCGAGTTTGGGTGGTGTGGCTTGCACGGGGGGGAGTGTAGGAATCGGGCGCAGAAAAAAGGGCACGCCGGAGCGTGCCCCAGTCGCTCGGTCCATCGAGCGGTTTACTTGTCCATCGAGGGGGTGTCGCCACCCTCCTCGACGTTGGCGGTCTTGGCCGGGGTGGTCTTCTCGGTCTTCTCAGGCGTGGCGGCCGTCGCGGGCGCGGCGGTCTCAGTAGTCGGCGAGGACCGCAGCACCTCGACCTTGACCGGCGAGATGATGTTCAGCTTGAGCGAGCGGTCGAGCGTCGCGTCACCGATCACGCCCACCACCTGCCCGAGCATGCGGGTGAGGTCCATGTCCTTCGTGGGCTTGAGGTAGCCCAGCGTCTTGACGTTCGTGCTGCCCACCGACACCACGCGGTACATCAGCGGCAGGTTCTTGCCGTCGTACACCGTGCTGGGACGCAGCTCGCCAACGATGGTGTACACCCGCCCGCGTTCCCACACCTCCATCTGCTTCTGCAGCTCGGTCTTGGTGGAGTCGAGCTTTGCCCGGGCCTCCTCCTGCTCGCGGATGCGGTTGTTGAGGTCCAGGCGCGTCTGCAAGGCCGTGATGCGGCTCTGGAGCACGCGCCGACGCCCCACCTGATCGGCGGGCGTCTCGTCCAGCGTGCGCTGGAACTCGGCCAGCATCTCGCCAACTTCGGACGAGACCTGCGCCTGCTTCCAGACCTCCTTGAAACGGGCATCGAGGGCTTCGAGCGAACTCACCGGCCGTTCCTTTGGCTCGGTCGCGGCGATCGGCTTGTTCTCGCCGGTGGCATCGACGGGCTGGCTGACCACTGGCGTCACGCCCTGGCCATCTTGGATCACGGGCTTCACGGGCGTGCTCGATGGCACCACGCCGGGGTTGCCGTTGGGCGCGTTCACCGGGCTGCCGGGCCCAGGCACCACGTCCGTCGTGGGCTTGGCTGGCGTCGTCGTGCCGGGGTTGGAGGGAGTGCCCGCCGGCAGCGCCGGCACGCCGCCCTTGGTCTTGAACGCCGCGACTTCCGCATCGGTGGCCCGCCGCAGAACGCGCGTCTCGACGAAGGCCCGCGCCGACTCCGGCGCCGCGACCTTGTACCCGACGACCGACTCGCCCTCCTTCACGGGCTCCAGCACCTTCAGCGTCGCGCCCTGCGCGAGCGGCACATCCAGCAGCGACTTCCACGAGGGCTGGAAGCCGGCGGTGACGTTCGCCGCCTTTAGCTTGCTTGCGGTGGTCAGCGTCGCGTTGCCCCCGTCCACCTTCACGTCCTCCACCTTCACGAATGCGTAGAGGTTCGATGGGTAGGAGATCCGCGACCACGAGCTGCCCTCGCCGTCCACCATCACGATGTCGCCGGTGGCGAGCTCGCCGACCTTGTAGAACCGGTCGTTGTCGCCGCACCGCACCGTTGCCTTGTCGACCGTGACCGAGGCGTAGTAGGGCGTCACGGTCTGCACCTGCCCATGGGCGGTGGCGACGATGGCCGCGGGGGTCAGGAACGCCAGGGCGGCGACGGGCGAGAGACGGGACAGCATGGCGAACACGAACCCTCCGGTGGTCACTCTGTCTCCAGGCATGGGAGGCAGCTCCTCGTAAAAAGTGCGCTTGTCTACGCGTGTCAAGGCATGTCACGGCCAATCCAGCGGCCGACCGCTTCCGTGCAGCCCCCCGCCAAGGCCGGCGCGGGGCGAGTGTAAACAGGAGTGGCAAAGGTTGCGCATCGGCACAATCCGCAACCGCGGAACACAAAAAACCGTACTGCAAGCGACAGGTTTGCCCCGGTTTAGGGCGCACCGCCGCTCGTCCACGCAAGCCCCCCACGGGGTCCCGGCCGCGCCCTTCCTTTGACCAACCGCCCCCCCACCGCTACGTTGAGGGTCCATGCCACGCCCCCGATCCGAAGGGTTTGTCCAAAAGTTGTCGCTTGCACCGGCCTTGGCCCCCGCCCTCATCGCCGCGGCGGGGGTGGCCTGCATGCTCGCCGGCTGCGCCTCCCCGCGCCATTCCCCGTTCCAGGACAAGCTCCAGTCCGACCTCCGCCGCTCGATGATCGACGCCGCGCGCCGCGAGCTGCGCCAGGCCGACCAGCACCCGCAGCCGGTCACCACCACCCGTGCTGATGGGCAGTCAGCCCTGGGCATGACGCCCGAGCAGATCGAAGAGCTTCGGAAGATGGCAGGCATCGAGTCGTACACAGGCGTGCCGCTGCCGCTGCCCGAGGACCTGACCGGCGCCCCGGCGCAGACCGTGCACGTGAGCCTCGAGCGGCTGGTGAAGTCGGCGGTGGAGCGCAACATCGCCGTGCAGTTCGCCCGCCTGGGGCCCGCCGTCAGCTCCGCGCAGGTGCTCGCCGCCGAGGGCAGCTTCGACTGGACCTTCTTCTCCAACCTCAGCTTCCAGAACACCAACGAGCCCAACATCGGCAGCGCGGCCTCGCAGAGCCAGACCTATCAATCCAGCTTCGGCCTCCGACGCACGCTGGTCAGCGGCGGCCGGCTCACCATCCAGAATGAGCTGAGCTACTTCGAGAGCAAGCCGACGGGAGCAACCACCACGAATCAGGCGGTGTTCCCCTCGGCGGTGACGTTCCAGTGGGACCAGCCGCTGCTGCGAAACTTCGGCACCGAGGTGACACAGGCGGAAATCCGTGTCCTGCGGAACGCCGAGCGCAACGCGGTGGAGACGCTGCGGCGCGACCTCATGCGCGTGGTGAGCGACACGGAAGAACGCTACTGGCAGCTGGTGCAGGCGCACCAGGACGTGCTTGTCCTGCAGCGGCTGCTGGAGCGCGGCATCCGCGTCCGCGACCAGCTCATCCAGCGCGCACCCCTCGACGCCAACGCCGCGCAGATCGCTGACGCGATGTCCCGCGTCACCACGCGTCAGGACGACCTGCTCGCGGCCCAGACGCAGCTCGCCCTGATCAGCAACCAGATCAAGTCCCTCGTCAATGACCCTGAGTTCTCGGTGGGCTCCACGGTGCTGCTGATCCCGGCGGACTTCCCCATCGACCAGCCGGTGCAGTACAGCCTGTCGGAGTCCATCCGTTCGGCCCTGCGCTACCGTCCCGAAATCCAGTCCGCGATCATCGGCATCGACGACGCTTCGATCCGCCAGACGGTCGCACGCAACGCCCGCCTGCCCGACCTGAGCCTGCGACTCCAGTCCAAGTACAGCGGCCTCAACGACCAGATCCACGAGACCTACAACGACGTTTTCGCGACCAACTTCGCCAGCTACGTCATTGGCCTCACCTTCGAGGCACCCATCGGCAACCGCAGGGCGGAGGGCGAGTACCGCCGGCGCGTGCTGGAGCGGATGCAGAGCGTGCTCGCGTACCAGAACACCGTGCGGACCACCGTGGAAGAGGTGCTCGGCGCCCTGCTCCAGGTGCAGCTGTTCTACAAGCGCATCGAGTCATCTCGCACCAACGTGCTCGCGACCGCCGAGGCTCTCCGCGTCCTTCAGGTTGAGAAGGAGATCGGCCCAGGCTACACGGTCGAGCGGCTCAACCTCGAGTTCCAGCAGCAGGAGCGGCTGGCCGCCGCCGAGCGAGGCGCCGTTGATGCCCTGGTGCGTTACAACACCGCGATTTCCGCCCTCTTCCAGGCGATGGGCACCACGCTGGAGCGCAACAACATCCAGTTCGTCGTCCCCACTGTCGACGACGCCCTCGAGGGCGCCCGCGGCACCCGCGGCTGGGCGGGCGAGCCCGCGCTCAAGGTCGAGCACGACCGTGGCCGTGTGAAGTGATCGCGCACGCCGCACCTACGCTTGCCCGTGGACGATCGTGAACGCGACATCGCGCACGCCGTGGAGCGCCTCCGTGCGGGAGGGCTGGTGGCCTTCCCCACCGAGACGGTCTACGGCCTGGGCGCCGATGCCCTCGACGAGGCGGCCGTGCGCCGCGTGTTCAAGACCAAGGGACGCCCGTCGAACAACCCGCTCATCGTGCACGTCAGCGGCCCCGCGATGGCAAGGCGTGTGGTCGCAGAATGGCCACGGGATGCTCAGTTGCTCGCCGACTGCTTCTGGCCGGGGCCGCTCTCGATCATCCTGCCAAAGGCCAGCGGAGTGCCGTCGGTCGTCACTGCCGATGGGCCCAACGTCGCCGTGCGCTGCCCCGATCACCCCCTCACGCTCGCCCTGCTCCGCGCCCTCGATGGCCCGCTGGTCGGCCCGAGCGCGAACCCGTCGGGACGCATCTCCCCCACCACCGCGGCCCACGTGCGTGAGTCCTTCACGCCCGCGCAGGTCTACGTCCTCGACGGCGGCCCCTGCACCGGCGGCATCGAGTCCACCGTGGTGAAACTCGGGGATGAAATACGCGTGCTGCGGGCGGGCCTCATCACGCCCGAGGCCATCGCCCGCGTCCTCAACCGCCCGGTCCTCACCGGCTCGCCTTTGACTGCGACGCCCGAAAGCCCCGGCCAGCTCGCCAGCCACTACGCCCCGCTCACCCCCACACGCCTCATCCCCGCGAGTGATCTCTCCCGCGCACTCCACAACAGCACCCGCGCCGCCGTCCTCTCAACCACGGACCTTCACGTGCAGCCGCCGCACACACTCTTCCGCATGCCGACGGACCCGCACGCTTACGCCCGCGAGCTCTACAGCGCCCTCCGCCAGGCCGACACCTCCGGCGCCGACCGCATCATTGTCATCAGCCCCGCCCCGCACGGAGCGTCACCCGAAGACGCCAGCCTCTGGAGCGCGATCGTTGATCGCCTTACCCGCGCCTCGACGCCCCCCACACAATAAAAAACGCCGCCCAGAAGGAGCGGCGTCTTAGGTTCGATTCCAACCCGCCAGCAGCAACCACTCAGCGGCGGTCGCGCGTCCGCCGGCAAGCGATCGCGCCGATGCCCAGGAAGCCCATCGCCGCCGCGCCAGGCAGCGGGATCGACTGACCCAGTTCCATCCGCAGCTTGTCGAGGATCGCTTTGTGGAACACGTCGAAGCTGTTCGCCTGCATGGTGAACGAGCCTTCGCCGGCCTGCACGTTGTTCAGGTAGTAGTTGAGGACGTTGTCCTCGTTGCCGATCACCAGGCCGTTGATCTGATCAACGCCGGCCGCAATCGCGGCGTCACGCCCCAGCGTGCCCGTGAGGCCCGAGTTCGCTGGGCCGTCGCCGGACACGTCGATGATCTGGCGAGCGCTGGTGTAGGAGTTCGTGAACATCCCGCCGCTGGTCACCGCGTACTGCAGGGCGCTCTGGGGCGCCGTCGTCGTGCCGGGGTTGTGCGTCAGCGTGTTGAGGTGCGCGGCGAACGCATTGCAGTCCGCCTGGCTCGTCAGCAGCCACCAGCCGTCCGGGTGCGCCGCATTGATGCTGCGGATGCTCTGCTGCCCGGTGCCCGACCACTCGATGTAGTTCACGGCGACCGAGTTGCCCGCGCCGACGATGGCCTCGAAGTTCAGGTTCTGGAACGCGTTCCGGTACCCGACGCGCTGACGCGCGTACTCCGTCGAGTCGATGCTGATCGACACGTCAACGAGCAGCGTGAGCTCGACGTTCACTGACGCGGCGTGCGCGGCGGACGCGGCGAGCACAGCCGTGGATGCAATCAGAGCAAGGCGGTTCATTCTCTTCCCTTCACCAACACCCCGCGCTGGTGGCGCGGATCCACGGCGCTCGCGCGGGGGATCCTCCCCGATACGGAGCCCGTGGACACCCCTATTAGAGCACAGTGAGGTGCCATTTGGAAGCGCGAAATCGCATTCGCATGACAAAAACACCCTAAGTTCACAGTTCGGCCAGAGTTAGCCCACCCCCAAATCAGCCCATCAGGTACGGAAGCCCGAGCGACCGGCGCAGGGAGCTGATCTGCCCCGAATGCCACCCCTCGTGCCATGCGGCGCGATCAACAAGCTCGATCGCGTCCTTCGCGAACTTGCCAACGTCCTTCGCAAGTGGCTGCGACAGCTGCGCTTCCGGCATCTCAGCGATCGCCCGCAGGAAGGCCGCGAGCTCCGACTCCATCGCCTCCCGCACGCTGGCCAGCGGCGGGTAGGCGGTGGCATCCGGCGTCGGCTTGCTTCCCCAGCCGAACAACTTCGAGTACGACTCCGGCAGGCTCGAGGGCTTCCCGATCAGGGACAGCATCCAGGCGTACGTGGCCGCAAGGTGCCCCAGGCTCCACAGCAGGTGGTTATCGGTCGGGCTGGGCTGGTGGCACGCCTTCGCCTCGGGGAAGTCCTTGAGCAGGCTCTCCGTCATCGAGTGGGCAAACCTGAGCGACTCGAGAGAACGCTGGCGCTGCGACACTTGTGACAACTCTGGCATGACGCTGACCTCCTTGGGCCGCCAAGGTAGGTGAACCCGCACGTTCAGTGCAAACGCATTCAGGCCGATGTTCGGGCTCGCGCGTCTATCCTTCGGCCCCACTTCGGCCCTCATCGGCCAGGTCACACCAGGAGCACTCGAGCATGTCACGTGTGGTTATCGCGCAGGCGCCCGGCGACGGCATCGGCCCGGAGATCATGTCCGCGGCCCTGGAACTCTTCCGCGCCGCCGGTGTGATGGACCACGTCGACTTCGTGCCCGTTGAGATGGGCAAGACGGTGTTCGACAAGGGCGACTCCCGCGGCATGACCGACGCCGCCATCCGCGCCGTCGAGGACGCGGGCATCCTCTTCAAAGGCCCGATGGAGACGCCCAAGGGCGGCGGCGGCAAGTCCATCAACGTGACTCTCCGCAAGCTCTTCAACACCTACGCCAACTTCCGACACTTCCGCTCACTCCCCGGCGTCCCCACTGTCTACAGCAAGGCCGGCATCCAGCTCAACTTTTCCATCGTCCGCGAGAACATCGAGGACACCTACGGCGGCATCGAGCACCGCCTCTCCAGCGACGTCGTGCAGTGCAAGCGCCTGATCTCCGCCCCCGGCTCCGATCAGGTCCACCGCTACGCGTTCGAGATGGCCAGGAAGCTCGGCGTCACGCGCGTGCACTGCGGCCACAAGGCCAACATCATGAAGATGACCGACGGCTTGTTCCTCGAGCGCTTCAAGACCATCGGCGCCGAATACCAGGGCATCGAGCTCGCCGACGTGATCGTCGATGCGCTGTGCATGAACATGGTGCTCAAGCCGCTCCAGTACCAGATGGTCGTGCTGCCCAACCTGCAGGGCGACATCGTCAGCGACCTCGCGGCCGGCCTCGTCGGCGGCCTGGGCTTCGCGCCCAGCGCCAACATCGGACGCCACATCTCGATCTTCGAGGCCGTGCACGGCACCGCGCCCGACATCGCGGGCAAGGGCCTCGCGAACCCCACGTCGCTCATCCTCAGCGGCCTCATGATGCTCCGACACATCGGCCTGCTCAGGCAGCCCGCGGTCATCGAGAACGCCCTGCTATCAGCCCTCGAGAGCGGCGTTCACACCGGCGACTTCGGCGACCCCTCCATGCCCGGCTACAAGGGCCCGGTCGGCACCGCCGAGTTCACCCGCGGCATCATCGATCGCCTTGGCAGCGCGCCCAAGACCGTTCCGGCCGTGCCCGTCCCAGCCGCGAACACCATCACCGCGCCCAAGGCCCAGCGACCCAGCCAGCAGCAGATCATCCACACCTTCCGCGGCGTCAAGACGCAGGTCGTCGGCTGCGACCTCTACCTCGACACCGAGCTCTCCCCCACCGCCCTCGCGGGTGCGATGTCCGAGGTCGCCGAGGGCACGCCCTTCAAGCTTTCGATCATCAGCAACCGCGGCACGCAGATCTGGCCCACCGGCAGCGTCTACACCGAGTGCGTGGACTACTACCGCGTCCGCTTCGAGCTCAAGCAGCCCGGCGGCCTTGAGAACCAGGCCGCGGCCGTGGCCCTCATGGACAAGGTCGCGACGCGCTTCACGGTGTGCAGCTACGAGCTGCTGCGGACGTTTGATGGCGTGCGCGGCTACTCGCTCGCGCAGGGGCAGTAGTGGCCGAGGTCTTCAGCGCCGTTCGAAACGAGCCCCGAACGAAGCGAGCGGGCCGGAGTCTTCCTTCGCGTCGAACCCGCCGGTGTCAGGTGCCTGCCGCTAATCTCGTGAGCGCGTCCCCGGTGACCCGATGCACGGTCCACTCAGTCATAGGCACCGCGCCCACCGCGTGGTAAAACTCCAGCGCCGGCGTGTTCCAATCAAGCACCGCCCACTCCAGCCGCGGGCACCCGCGCTCCACCGCCACCTGCGCCACGCGCGACAGCAGCGCCTTGCCGAGCCCCTTCCCGCGCGCGGCGGGCGTGACGTACAGGTCCTCGAGGTACACCCCGCGTCGCCCCTTCCACGTCGAGAAGTTGTGGAAGAAGAGCGCGAAGCCCTCCGGCCGCCCGTCGATCTCCCCGATGAACGCCTCGCACGCGGGCCTTGCCGCGAACAGCGCCTCATTCAGCAGCGTGGGCGTGGCGATCACCTCATCGGGGGCACGCTCGTAGTCGGCGAGTTCCTTGATAAAACGCAGGATCGTGGGCACATCGCCCGGTGTCGCGGCCCGCACGTTCAGACTCATGCTCCCTCCAGCCACTCGCTCAGCCACTCCATCGGGTGCTTGGCCGTGACGCCTGTGCCGTCGTGGATCTGATGCCGGCAGCTCGTCCCCGGCGCGGCAACGCACGCGCCCTGGGCCGCCCGCACCGCCGGGAACAGCGACAGCTCGCCGATCTTCATGGATACCTCGTACTTGTCGCGCGTGAACCCGAACGACCCAGCCATCCCGCAGCAGCCCGTGTCCAGCGTCTTCACGCAGTCGCCCGCGGCCCGCTTGAGCATCCGCGCCGATGTCTCCGCACCCCACAGCGCCTTCTGGTGGCAGTGCCCGTGCAGGATCACGCCGTCTTTGGGCGCGCGGAACTGCGGCCTTCGCGGATGTGCCTCCCACTGCCGATCGAGGAAGTCCTCGGCGAGGTACGACTTGACCGCGAGCTTCTGGCGCGTTGAGTGCGGCGTCCGTAGCTTGAGCGTGAGCCAGTCGTCCTTGATAGCCGACAGGCACGACGGCTCCATGAACAGGATCGCCCGCACGCCCTCGTCCTCAATGAACGGCTGCAAACGCGCGAGCGTCGCGTCCGCCTCCTCGATCACGGACTCCAGCAGCCCCATCGAGATCTTCGCACGCCCGCAGCACCCCGCGTCCGCGAGCTCGACCTCGTACCCGAACGCACCGAGCACCCGCCGCGTCGCCAGCCCGATCCGGGGCTCGCTGTACGACGTGAAGCAATCACCGAACAGCACCACCCGTGGCTTTGCAGTCGCGTCAGTACCGCCGCCGATCCGCCTGTCCGAACCCGGCTCGTCCGTGCCCCACTGCTTCGCCAGCGGCTTCGCGAACGGCGGCAGCGTCCGACGCGGATCAACATTCATCAGCCACTTCGCGCCCAGCTTCCCCAGCCCGCTCGCTGCCACCGCGTTCGCCAGCCACGGCATCACTGCTCCCGCCCGGTTCAGCTCCCGTACCGCCCCGAACAGCCGCGCCCGCAGCGGCACGCCCTCCTGCTTGTACCGCTGCGCGTGGTACTCTGCCTTCAGCCGCGCAATGTCCACGTTGCTCGGGCACTCCGTCTTGCACGCCTTGCACGACAGGCACAGCCTCAGCGTCTCCAGCGTGCCCGGGTCGTCCCACAGCGGCGTGTTCGTGCCGCCGTTCCCGTCCGCGTTCAGCTGCCCCGTGATCGCCAGCCGCAGCGCATTCCCGCGCCCGCGCGTCGCGTGCCGCTCGTCCAGCGTCGCCATGTACGACGGGCACATCGTGCCGCCCTGCTTTTTGCGGCACACCCCCGCGCCGTTGCACATCTCCACGGCCCCGTCGAAGCCGTGCTGATCGTCGTAGCTGAAGTACGTCTGCACCTCGGGGGGCACGTGCACCGGCCGCCCGGGCTTGGGCTCCACGCGCAGCGACTCCGCCATCGACGCGATCGGTCGCGGGTTCGCGCCGTCCAGGTCCACGATGTTCCCCGGGTTCAGCAGGTTCCTGGGGTCAAACACCCGCTTCACCTCGCGGAACGCCGCCATGAGCTCGGGCCCATAGAACCGCTCGAGCAGCGGCGAGCGCACCCGCCCGTCGCCGTGCTCGCCGGACATCACGCCGCCCAGCTCCTTCGCGAGGTCCGCCGTCGCCACCGCGATCGCCTTCATCCGCTCGCGGTCGTCCGCCTCGTGCACATCCAGCAGCGGCCGCACGTGCAGCACACCCACGCTCGCGTGCGCATAGAACGCCGCCCGCGTGCCGTGCTCCGCGACAATGCCGCGCAGCCGCTTGACGAACTCCGCCAGCCGCTCGACCGGGATCGCGTTGTCCTCGATGAACGTGATCGGCTTCCTGTGCCCCGGGATGCCGTGCAGCAGCGGCTCGCCCGCCTTCCGCAGCTTCCACGCGTTCAGCATTGCCGCGGCGTCCGTGTGGGCCTGCAGCGGGATTCCCGCCGCGACCGCCCGCAGCGCGTCGAAGCTCGCCGCGACGCGGTCCGCCGTCAGCTCGAAGTACTCCACGTACAGCACGGCCTTCAACGTCTTGCCCGCCGCCGGCTGCGGCATCAGGTCCACGTACCTGCGGTACTCCATGTTCGCCCGCGCGAGGTCAATCACCGTATCGTCGAGCAGTTCCACCGCCGTCGGGTTCGTCACCAGGATCGGCAGCACCGCGTCGATGGCCGCGTCCAGCGACTCGAACCCCAGCACCGCCAGCCCGCGCGCCTGCGGCTTCGGATGCAGCTTCAGCTTCGCCCCGAGCGTCACCGCCAGAGTGCCCTCGCTCCCGCACAGCAGGTGCGCGAGGTTCACCTTCGCGAGCGGGTCCACGCCCTCCTTCGCGGCGAGGTCCAGCTGCTTGAGCACCATGTCGAGCCCATACCCCGCGTTGCGACGGATGGTCTTGGGGAACCGCTCGCGTATCAGCCGCTCGTGCCGCTGAACGATCTCAACCACCCGCTCGGTGATCGCGCGAACACGCGGATCCCGCAGCGCCGCGCCCTGGTCGAGCGTTACCCGCTCGCCCGACGCCAGGCACACCTCGACGCCCAGCACGCTCTCGCTCGTCCGCCCGTAGCGGATCGACCGCGCCCCCGCCGCGTTATTCCCGATGCACCCGCCAATGTTCGCGTGCCGGCTCGTCGCGGGGTCGGGCGCGAAGAACAGCCCCGTCGCCCCGAGCTGATCATTGAGGTCATCCACCGTGATCCCCGGCTCCACCAGACACGATTGCCCCGCCACATCCACCGACAGCAGCCGGTTGCACCGGTTTGAAAGATCGATGACCACGGCCCGGTTCGTGCACTGCCCCGCCAGGCTCGTCCCCCCGCCCCGCGGCAGGATCGGCAGCTCATTCCGCCCGCAGAACTGCACCGCCCGTACCGCGTCCTCGACATCCGCGGGGATCACCACCCCCAGCGGCTCGACCTGGTACAGCGACGCGTCGGTCGCGTACAGCATGCGGTTGTGCAGGTCAAACCGCACCTCACCCTCGATGCTGTTGGCCAGCTCGCGCGCGAGCCCCTCCAGCTCGTAGCCTCGAGAACCTGTCGAAAGAACGGGCAACTGCGGCATCGGGCCGATGATAAGCACTCCGTTCGGGAGCACGCCGGACTGTCACACCCATGTAACCGGCACGAAGATCACGCCGCACGGATACATTGGTGGCGCGAACCAAACACACTCGCCGCGATCTAAACAGACGCGGCGAACGCGGGCCGATGAGCCCGCCGCCAAGCACCACTGAGTTGCACACCCCGACACCTCCAAGGAGCCCTCATGCCCTCGACCGCCCTCGCCACCCGTGCCCTCCGCCTCACCCGCACTGCCGTGCTCGCCGCCGTCGCCGGGCTGGCCCTCGCCGCCCCCACCGCCCTCGCCCAGCGCGACAGTGCCGACGGCGGCCGCAACGAGCTGCGCACCGAGGGCCGCCCCCTCGTGTCGCAAGGCCAGGACGAGCTTCCCATCCGCCGCATCACCCTCTACCGCTCCGGCGTCGGCTCCTTCGAGCGCCGCGGCCTCGTGCAGGGCAACGCCGCCGTGCAGCTCCGCTTCAAGACCGAGCAGATCAACGACATCCTCAAGTCCATGGTCGCGCTCGACCTCTCCCGCCAGGGCACGGTGGACGGCATCAGCTACGGCAGCAAGGAACCGCTCAGCCGCCGCCTCGCCAGCTTCGGCGTCGACATCTCCAACAACCCCACGCTCGGCCAGCTGCTCGCCGCGCTCCGCGGCACCGAGGTCCGCGTTACCTTCGCCGACGCCACCGTTGAGGGCGTGATCCTGGGCGTCGAGACCAAGATGGAGCCGGTCACCAAGGACGCCCCGCCCGTCCCCGTCGAGTACCTCAACATCGTCACCAGCGCCGGCATCCGCTCCATCAAGCTCTCGCTGGCCAACTCCGTCGAGTTGAAGGACCAGGCCCTCAACGCCGAGCTCGGCCGCGCCCTCGCCGCCGTCGCCGAGTACCGCGCCGACCGCACCAAGACCGTGGATGTCCACTTCGCAGGTGAGGGCGCCCGCGAGTGCGTCGTCGCGTACGTGCAGGAAGCCCCCATGTGGAAGACCAGCTACCGCCTGGTCCTGCCCGACGCCCAGAAGAGCAAGGACAAGGCTGAGCCGGTGAAGAACGACGACCGCTTCACCATGCAGGCCTGGGCCATCGTCGAGAACACCACCGACGAGGACTGGAAGGACGTCACGCTCTCGCTCGTCGCGGGCCGCCCGGTCAGCTTCCGCATGGACCTGTACGAGCCGCTCTACGTCTTCCGCCCCGAGATCCCCGTGCCCATGGTGCCGGGCGTGCTGCCGCGGCAGTACGCGGCGGGCACCGATTACACCAACGCGCCAGAGATGGACCTGCAGCGCACGCTCGGTCGACCGGGCGACCGTGCTCGCCGCGAGGCCCCGGCACCGGCTCCCGCCTCGAAGGCCGCGGGCGGACAGTCACCCTTCCGTGATAACAACGCTGTCGCCGAAGTCGCCGAGCCGTTGTCCGCCGAAGACATGACCGGCTACGCCGCCCGCGCCCAGGGCGGGGCCGTCGAGGCCGGCGAGGTCTTCATGTACCAGGTCGACCACCCCGTCACCGTCGAACGGCAGCGCTCCGCCATGATCCCGCTGCTCAACGCCGGCATCGACGGCCGCCGCGTGAGCATCTTCAACCCCTCCGACGGCGGCGAGCACCCGATGCGCGGCCTGGAGATCCGCAACACATCAAACCTCCAGTTCATGCCCGGCCCTATCAGCGTCTTCGACGGCGGCGCCTACGCGGGCGACGCCCAGATCGGCCACGTCCCCGCGGGTGACAAGCGCCTGCTCGCGTACTCCGTTGACCTCGACGTCAACGTCCTCCGCAAGGACGAGAGCCACGAGCGCATCCGCCGCGTCAAGCTCGTGCGCGGCGCCTTCGACATCACCAGCCTCTACCAGAACGCCGTGTCGTACACCTTCACCAACAAGGACAAGGCCCGCGACCGCCTCGTCGTCGTGGAGCAGCCCCGCCTGGGCGGCGGCTGGACGCTCGCTCAGCCCAAGCAGCCCGCCGAGCAGACCGACACCCTCTACCGCTTCGAGGTGCCCGTCGAGGCCACCAAGGCGAGCACGATCAAGATCGCCCAGGAGCTCATCAGCAGCCGCACCATCGGCGTGCTCTCGATCGACCTGCCCACGCTGCTCGCCTACCAGCAGCAGGGCAACGGCGTCGTGAGCGACGCCGTGATCCAGGCCTTCCGCGAGGCACAGCGCCTCCAGTCGCTGGTCAGCCAGGCCCAGCAGCGCATCGCAGACCTCGAGTCCCAGCGGCAGGCGATCGACACCGACCAGAACCGTATTCGGCAGAACATGGCCGCGATCGACCGCACCTCCACCTTGTACGCCAACTACCTCAAGAAGCTCACCGAGCAGGAAACCAGGGTCGAGCAGCTCGCCAACGACCTCGACAAAGCCCGCGAAGCCCTCCGCAAGGCTGAGGCGGACCTGAACAACTACGTCGCGGGCCTCAACGTGGAGTGATCCCTCACGATCAAGCCGATCACTCCGCCGCTGGCAGTGATCGCATGAACCCCACCAGCCGCTCCAGCGAGGGCGACTCCGCGTCCCGCACGTACGCCCCGCTCACCGCACAGCCCACCGCCAGGCACTGCGCCAGAGGCAACCCGTGCACCTGCGCCAGTGCGAACCCCGCGTTGAAGTGATCGCCCGCCCCCGTGGACAGCCGCGGCGTGCTGGTGAAGGGGCCATCGAACCACGCGGCGCCGTCCTCGCTCGCGGCGGCCGCGCCCTCGCGCGGGTGGACCACGATGGTGTCCAGCCGCATGGAGCCCCGCAGCGCCGCCGCGAGTTCCGGCACCAACACCTTCAGGCCGGGGAGGCGGGCTTTCAGCCCGCAATCTTCCTCTTCTTCCGTCCGCCTCACACGCATTCCGAGGTCTCCAAGAACCTCCGCTGCGGGCTGAAAGCCCGCCCCCCCGCTCCCACCCTCTCTGATTCCAAGCCCGAACACCCTTGCCATCCGCTCCGCCTCCGCCAGGTTCAGCCCCAGCGTCACCGGCACGTGCTCGTTCAACTCGCGCAGCAGCCCCATCGCCCGCCGCACATCCTCATCCGTGCGCTTCGCAGGGTCCGACAGGTCAATGTACACCCGCTTGCTCCTGGCGTCCTGCACCCTCGGCAGCACGTCCCGCATCAGCCCGCGCCAGATCCCCTCCACACCCCCCAGCAGCGACCAGTTCACGATCCCCAGCAGCGAAGCCTCGCCCACCAGCCGCACCAGCACGTCGAGCCCCAGCACCTCCACGATCCGCTCCCACGTCACCGCCTGCGCGTTCGCCGGCCGGTTGAACATGATCTTGCCGTCATCGAACTCCAGCGCATCGGTGTGCGCTGGCGGGCAGATCGGGTACACCGCACGGCAGCGCCGCGCGAAGGGCCGGAAGACGGGATGCAAAGGCAGGGAGAGCGGAGAGCCGAGAGCGGGGCTTGCCTTCCCCCCGTTTTCCGCTCTCCGTTCTCCCTCCCCTGCCCCAGCCCCCACGCCCCCCACATACGTCACCGGCACACCCACTCTGCCAAGGGCCCCCGCCATCAGCGGCCCATTCCCCCCGAACCGCTCCTCCGTCACCACCAGCTCAATGTTCGTGCTCTTCCCCGCGGCCGCCGCGGCCCGCGCAGCGAACTGCGTGATCGTTCGCATCCGCGTGTACCCGCGCGGGGTCATATCGTGCCGCGTGTCCACCGCCTCGGTGATCGCATCGATAAACCCATCGAACCCGATCAGCGCAGGCCTGAACTTGCCCTCGCGTGCCAGCCCCTCCAGCGCGTCCGCCGCCGCACCCGCAATCTGCTGCCTTTCTCTCATGCCGCGAGAGTATGACAACAATGTCAGCATGCCCGCCTACGCCCACCTCTCCACGATCGTCCTCGCGACCGGCAATCCCCACAAGGTCGATGAGCTCCGCGCGATCTTCGCCGACGCGGGCATCAAAGGCGTCCGCTTTCTTGGCCTCAAGGATGTCCCCGCCCACACGGTCGAGCCCCACGAAACCGGCAGTACCTTCGCCGACAACGCCACCATCAAGGCCCTCAGCTACGCCCAGCAGACCGGCCTACCCGCACTCGCCGACGACTCCGGCCTCGAGATCGACGCTCTGCAAGGCCGTCCCGGCGTCATCAGCAGCCACTACTACAACGAGGGCCACGACGACGGCAAACCCCGCGAACAGCGAGACGGCCTCAACAACGCCCGCATCCTCCGCGAACTGGAAGGTGTGCCCCCCGAGCAGCGCTCAGCGCGGTTCGTCTGCGTCATGGCCCTGGCCCTCCCCAACTCCCCTATCCCAGCAGCCCTCACCCGCGGCACCTTCGAGGGCCGCATCGGCACGCCCCCCCACGTCCCCCGCGGCCACAACGGCTTCGGCTACGACCCCCTCTTCCTCGTCGCCCCCGACTTTCACCTCACCTCCGCCGAGCTCCCCAAGGACCAGAAGAACGCCCTCTCCCACCGCGCCCACGCCGCCAAGGCAATGGCCCACGAAATCGCCCAGCTTCTCAGGGGACCGCACGGCTGATTCCGCCTGTCGGTTCCTGTCACATCCGCCATCCGACATCCCACATCCGACATCGCGCGGTACCCTGTTCCTCCCATGGCGTCCGACCCCCGCGAAACACCCGCGATGCAGCAGTACTACCGCTTCAAGAAGCGGCACCCCGACTGCGTGCTCCTGTTCCGCATCGGCGACTTCTACGAGCTCTTCGACGACGACGCTGTCACCGTCTCCCGCGCCATCGGCCTCACCCTCACCCAGCGCACCGAGGGCGTGCCCATGTGCGGCATGCCCTACCACCAGCTCGACACCTACCTCAAGCGCCTCATTGCCCAGGGTTTCAGGGTGGCCGTGTGCGAGCAGCTCATGGAAGCCTCGCAGGCGCCCAAGGGTCTGGTCCCCCGCGCCGTCACCCGCGTGCTCACCCCCGGCACGCTCGTCGACGAATCGCTCCTCGAGTCCGAGGCCCCTACCACCCTCGCCGCCATCGTCTTCACCGGCGACGGCGACGACTCCCCCGCTTCTCTCGCCGTGGTCGAGGTCGCCACCGGCCTGTTCACGCTGATCGATTGCAGCCACGCCACCATCGCCGACGAGCTCGCCCGCCGTGGCGTCCGCGAGCTCCTCTACGCCGCCGCCGACCTCAAGCCCGCCCCGCGCGTCAAGAAGGTCCTCGACCGCCTCGGCCTCTCCGGCACCCCTCGCGCGAGCTGGCAGTTCCGCGTCAGCGAGGCCCTCGAGGCCCTCACCAACCACTTCCAGGTCAGCACCCTCGCCGGCTTCGGCCTCCGTGAGGACGACCCCGCCATCCCCGCCGCCGGCGCCATCATCCGCTACCTCCAGGAAACCCAGACCCTCAGCGAAGAGGACGCCAAGACCGCCGCCACCGCCGGCCTCGCCGCGAGCCGCGCGAGCTTAAAACACCTCCGCCCCCCACGCCGCGAGGACCCCCACAACTTCGTCACCATCGACGCCGTCTCCCTCCGCTCCCTCGAGATCGAACGCACCATCCGCGGCCAGACCTCCGCCTCCTCCGGCAGCCTCGAGGGCTCGCTCCTCGGCGTCTTCCTCGCCGCCGTCACCGGCCCGCGCTCCGTCGTCCGCACCGCGATGGGCAAGCGCCTCCTCCGCGACTGGCTCTGCCGCCCCCTCCGCGACCTCGCCGCCATCGAGGCCCGCCAGCACGCCGTCGCCACCCTCATCGACGACCGCACCCTCGCCGCGCAGCTCGGCGAAACCCTGAGCAATGTCCAGGACATCGCCCGCATCGCCGGGCGCGTCTCCCTCGGCCGCGCCACCCCCCGCGACCTCGTCGGCCTCGCCCGCTCCCTCGACAAGGCCGACGCCCTGCTCGAAGCCCTCGAAGGCGTCCCCGCCCTCGCCACCATCGAGCAGCGCCTCCGCCAGTCGCGCAACACCATCACGCCAATCGCCAGCGCCATCCTCGCCGCGTGCATCGAAGAGCCACCCGCCCACCTCCGCGAGGGAGGCCTCATCCGCGACGGCTACGACGCCGCCCTCGACGAAGCCCGCGCCCTCCAGAAGGACTCCACCTCCTGGCTCGCCGATTACCAGGGCACCCTCGCCTCTCGCCACAAGCTCCCCGGCCTCAAGGTCGGCTTCAACAAGGTCTCCGGCTACTACATCGAGCTCCCACAGGCCCAGTCCCGCAATGCCCCGCCCGAGCTCACCCGCAAGCAGACCCTCAAGAACGCCGAGCGCTACACCACCCCCGAGCTCCGCGAGTACGAGACCAAGGTCACCAGCGCCGAGGCAAGAGCCCTCGACCGCGAGCGCGACATCTTCACCAGGCTCTGCGAGCAGGCCACCACCGCCCTCCCCGCCATCTCCCTCTTCTCCGACACCGTCGCCGAGCTCGATGTCCTCCTGGGCTTCGCCGACAAGGCCCAGCGCCGAGGCTGGACCCGCCCCACCATCGTCCAGCAGCCCGCCCTCCAGATTCACGCCGGTCGCCATCCGGTTCTCGACGAATCCCTCGGCGGCGACTTCGTCCCCAACGACATCGAACTCGGCGACCGCAGCGCGTTCGCCTTCCCCTCCGGCTCCGACTTCCGACTTCCCACTTCCCACTTCCCCGCTCTCGCCCTCATCACCGGCCCCAACATGGCCGGTAAAAGCACCTACATCCGCCAGACCGCCCTCCTCACCCTCCTCGCCCACACCGGCAGCTACATCCCCGCCGACCGCGCCACCATTGGCCTCGTTGACCGCGTCTTCACCCGCATCGGCGCCGACGACGCCCTCCACGCGGGCCAGTCGACCTTCATGGTCGAGATGATCGAGACCGCCAACATCCTCAACCACGCCACGCCCCACTCCCTCGTCGTCCTCGACGAAATAGGCCGCGGCACCAGCACCCTCGACGGCCTCTCCCTCGCCTGGGCCATCGTGGAGCACTTGGCTTCGCCTTCACATCCGACATCCGACATCCCACATCCCACATCGCCTTCACTTCCGGCTTCCGACTTCCGACTTCCGACTTCGTCGGGCCCCCGCACCCTCTTCGCCACCCACTACCACGAGCTCACCGACCTCGAAGAACGCCTCCCCGGCCGCGTCACCAACCTCCACGTCGCCGTCCGCGAGTGGCCCGGCGGCGACGACCACGCGCAGATCGTCTTCCTCCACCGCATCCTCCCCGGCCGCACCGACCAGTCCTACGGCCTGCATGTCGCCCGGCTCGCCGGCATCCCCGCCACCGTCGTCTCCCGCGGCCGCGAAGTCCTCGCCTCCCTCGCCGTCCACACTGCCGGCACCTCAAGCTCGCTACCTATCAACGCCCCCTCGAGCACCACGGCGAAACCCGATACCAAGCGAGTGCCCAAGCCCCGCCCCATCGACGAAGACGGCCAGCTCCCCCTCTTCACCCAGTACCTCCAGCACCCCGCCATCGACGCCCTCAAGGAAGTGAAGCTCGACGCCCTCACCCCCCTCCAGGCGTTCGACCAACTCCGCAAACTCAAAGAGCTCACCACAGATTGAAACGACGCCGGGACTGAGCCGCTCTGGGCGAAGTCCCGGATTGGGCGAAATCGTCGTGTAACGACCAACTGTCACCGCGTGCCACGGCGACGTCTTCGTCGCTATGGAATCGCTCAACTCCCGCGGCGATCACACAATCACAGCGATCATCACCTGCCTGACCTGATGATCACGACTTCGCCCCCACCCCAACCCCAACCGCCTCCCGCCGTCTCATGTGCGACTCCACCGGCCGCAGCGACGGCACCACCTTCCCCCCTACAATCCGCGCATACGCCGCGCACGTCCGCAGCGCCCGCCGCGCATTCTCCCCCGCGGACAGATACCCGCACGACACCAGCGCCCGCGAGTACCGCGACCGCTCCAGATTCCTAAGGCCCCCCGGCGCGTTCCACGGCTTGTGCGGCCCCGTGAAGTGCACAATCCCCGGAGACCGCCGCACCTCCGGCATCCGCTCCAGCTCCCGGTGGAACGGGTGCTTCAGCGTCTTCAGCGCCCGCATCGCCGCGATCTGCACGTTCCACCGCGGCTCAACCTCGGCGAACTCCCCCTGCAGCACCAGGTTCAGCGCATCCTGGTCCGCCATGTCGAACACGTCCATGTGCGCCCACAGCAGCTCGCACGTCCGCTGCGCCACCTGCTCGCGCCGCCACACGTCCAGGTCCATCACCAGCACGCCGCTGTTGAAGTACGCCGTGGACCCGCGGAAGCCCAGCTCCCGCCGCGCCGCCACACCCGCGTCCGCCTCTTCCATCGTCGGGAACCACAGGTCCCGCACCGCACCCACAGCGTGCCCCTTGAGGTCCCAATCCCACAGCGCCCGCACGTCATCCGCGACCACCAGGTCGCAGTCCAGGTACAGCACCCGCTCGTGGTCCGCCAGCAGTTCCGGCAGCATGAGCCGGAACAAGTTCGCCGTCGAGTGGTGCGCCCACGGCGCCCGGTAACTGGCCCCGAAGCTCCGCGGGATGCTGTGGATCACCAGCGTCACGCCCGCCTCGCGGCACCGCCGCTCCACGAACGCCTGCGCCCGCGGCAACAGCCCGTCCTCCCCCGTCAGCACCGACAGCGTGAATGGCCCACGCGTCCGCTGCAGCAGCGTGTGCACCGTCACCACCAGCCCAAGATCAAACCGCCTGTCCGCGGCCACCGCGATATGCATGGGACGCTCCCTCGAACCACTCAGGCCAGGTCCCTCTCGGGCCCCGGCCATCTCTCAGGCCAGACCATACAACCGATCCGCCCCATTGCCCCCCACACCCCCCGATTTCCACGCCCTTAACCACTCACCACCCGCGCAGCCCCAGCCGCCCGCAACAGGTAGACCGCGACGCCTGTCGGTCCCCGACTTCTGTGCAACTCATGCGGACTGATGCTGAATGTTGTGCAACTTAGGGGCTGCTGTGTCCCGTGCTGCTCCGGGCTTCTTTCCCTGAGCCCCGCCAGGGGCGCCTTGAAGTAGCCCAGGGTGAAGCGAGTCCGCGAGCGCAACCCTGGGTTGAGGACGCATGCAACCGGAGCCCCCGAAGGGGCGCCCCTCCCTCCAATCGCGACCCGGGACCCTCACTGCGCCCGATCGCGGACGCCGCAACCACCCTCCACCCAACGCCTTACACCAACTACCGAACATTTCCCGCAAATCCTCTTGCACACCCCTTATATCTCCCGTACATTCCGCTCGTGCCCTCCGCCCTGGCCAATCTCGAAGCCCTCGCCGAGCGCTTTCAGCGCCTCGACGCCGAGCACGCGCGCATCCAGTTCGCCCGCCGCCGCTTCGACGACGACATCGCCACCGCCAAATCCGGGGCCGACCAACTCCGCGCCTGCACACGCCTGCTCCGCGAACTCGATCCACCGCGCCGTAGGTCCTCGCATGGAACGCCGCCCGCGGCGCGCTCACTCCCCTTGAACGAACAACCGCCGGAACGCCGCACCGCACTCCGGGCAACGCCCCGGCGGAACGCCGGCGAGGCCATACCCACACTCACCGCACCGCGGCTCCCCGGGGCACCCCGTCCCCCACTGCACCTCGATCAGGTCGACGAAGTCGCGCAGACGGAACGGCCGCCGCTCCCAGATCTCGCGCTGCACCCCGCTGCTGGGAAAATCCGGCAGGCTGATGTCGAACTCCAGTTCGACACGCAGGACAAAGTCAATCTCGTCAAGGCTGTCCCAGACAGCCCCCCATTCCGATTCCATTCCGAGGTCAGCGGGGAACTCGCATCCCACGGCGTGCAACAGCCGGAGCACCTCCCGCTCGATCAGCGCACGGGGCGGCCTCTCCACGACGACTCCCCTCCGCGTCTCCGCGTCTCCGCGAGCGACCCTTCCCCCTCACTCCAACGGATTCACAAACAACCCCGTCGCGATCTTCGGGTAGAAGAACGTGCTCTTCTGCGGCATCAGCTCGTTGGCACGGCTCACATCCCGCACGGCCTCCAGCGGCGTCGGCCGCACGATGACCGCCAGCTGCGCGAACCCCGCGCCGCCACCGGCCCCGGTCTCCGCCCCGCGCCCAATCTCCTCAACCTCCCGCAGCGTGTGGGGGAACGCCCACTTCACCGCGGCTCCACCATTCAGCGCCTTCTGGCAGACTTCTTCCACGATCACATACTGCGTGAACGCCACATCGAGCTTCCGCCACGCCTCGGGCTTGCTCCCGAACCGCGCCTTCAGCGGATCGGGCGTCGCGGGATTCGCGACCGCCATCTTGCCGCTCTTGAAGTCGTACAGCCCAACCCGCGGCTCACCGCCGCTGCCCTTCGTCAGCAGCGCTTTCTCCAGGTCCGCGAGGGTGCCGGCGACGGGCTCCAGCTTCAGATGGGCGGCGCCGCTCTTGAGCAGCGCATCCCACGAGTAGTCCTTCATCCCGCCCAGCACCCGGTGCGTGGGCCAAATCACCAGCCCCGGATCGCTCATCCCGATCAGCACCATCATGCAGCGGCGCGCCGGATGGTCCGCCGGCACCGCGCCCTGACCCTCCATGTGCTTGATGTAGTTCAGCGCCGTGTTGTACCGGTGGTGCCCGTCAGCAATGAACACGTCCTCGCCCGCCAGCGCCTGCTGGTACGCGCGGATGGTCTGTTCATCCGTGACGGTCCACACCTCGTGCAGCACGCCGTCGCCCATGTCCGCGGTGATATCGGGCTTGCCCTTGCCCATCACGCTCTGCAGCAGCTTGGTCGCGGCCCCGCGCTCGTCCGCGTGCAGCCCGAAGATCGGCGACAGCTGCGCCCTGGTCGCCTTCATCAGCGCGAAGCGGTCCTCCTTGGGCCCGCTGAACGTCTCCTCGTGCGGCAGGATCCCGCCGCCCTCCCGCGGCCCGAACGGCACCGCCTCCACGCAGCACGCCATCCCGCTCCGCTGGCTCACCTTCCCGTCCGGCGTCCGTGTCGTCTGCCGGTACGCGAACATTGCAGGCTTCTCGCCGCGTTTGAGCGTGCCATCAGCGAGCCACGCCTGGTACATCTCGGCGGCCTTCCCATACGCCTCTGGCGGCCCCAGCTCCTTCGCCGGCGTGTGCGGCAGGTCGATCGCCACAATGTTCTTCGCGTTCTTCCCCAGCATCCGCTCCTTCGCGCTCTTGTCCAGCACGTCGTACGGCGGGGCCACGAAGCTCGAAAGGTCAGGACGCGGAGCAAACTGCACAGCACGGAAGGGGTAGACGTTCGGCATAGGGCCGAAAGCGTAGGGTCGATCCGCCAGCCGTCACCCCGCTCCCCCTCTCCTCCACCCCCTTCTCCTCCTCTCCTCCACTTCCCGAGACCCGAGCGCCCCCACCCCGCGAACCTATAATGAAGACTGTCGCAGGGGTGCGCAAGGAGCCTGGCGTGGCCAAGAGTCGGATCATCTTCGAGTCAGCCCTCATCCTCGTGCTCGGCGGGGCCGTGCTCGGCTCCACCCTCGCCATCAGCCAGCGCAACAACGACTACCGCTTCTTCGACGAGCTGATCGAGATCAAGTCCATTATCTCCAGCCGCTACGTCGAGACCCCCGACGAGAAGGCCCTCAAGGAGGGCGCCATCAAGGGCATGGTCGACGCCCTCAACGACCCCTACACCGTCTACGTCCCCGCCGCCGAGAAGACCAGCTTCAACAAGGACCTCACCGGCGAGTACGTCGGCATCGGCGCGACCGTCAATACCGCCACCGGCTGGCTCACCATCGTCTCGCCCCTCGAAGACTCCCCCGCCTTCAAGGCCGGGCTGATGCCCAACGATCGCATCATCGAGATCGACGGCAAGTCCACCGAGAACCTCTCGGTTGACAAGTGCGTCGACCTGCTGATGGGCAACCCCGGCACCATCATCAAGCTCACCGTCGAGCGCGAGGGCGAGCGCTTCCCGCTCGAGGTCACCCGCGACCAGATCAAGACCAAGAGCGTGAAGGGCTTCCACCGCAACCCCGACGCCCCCAACACCTGGCAGTACCTGATCGACCCCACCCGCGGCATCGCCTACATCCGCCTCACGCAGTTCACCCCTAAGTGCAGCGAGGAGCTCCTCACCGCCCTCGAGAGCCTTGGCGCCCACGAGGGCCGACTCCAGGGCCTCGTCCTCGACCTGCGCGGCAACGGCGGCGGCCTGCTCAGCGAGGCCGAGTCCATCGCCGACCTCTTCCTCGAGGACGGCATCATCGTCTCCACCCGCGGGCGCGCCTTCCAGGAGAAGGTCACCCGCGCCAAAAAGGACGGCACCCTCGCCAACTTCCCGCTCGCCCTGCTGATCAACGGCCAGAGCGCCTCCGCCAGCGAGGTCCTCGCCGGCGCGCTCGTCGAGAACCACCGCGCCATCACCGTCGGTTCCCGCACCTACGGCAAGGGCAGCGTGCAGGTCGTCCTCGAGCTGCCCAGCGGCAACGGCAGCGAGCTCAAGCTCACCGAGCAGGGCTACTTCCTCCCCAGCGGCCGCAGCATCACCCGCAAGGACGACGCCGCGACATGGGGCGTGGACCCCACCGAAGGCTTCTATGTCCCTGTGACCGACGACGAGCTCGAAGCCATGTTCGAGGTCCGCCGGCGCGAGGAAGCCCTCGTCAACAAGGACGTGCTCGGCAAGAACAAGTCCATGCCGACTCCCAAGTCTGCGCCAAAGGAGGAGACCGCGCCGACCGACTGGAGCAACCCAGAGTCCATCCTCGCAACGCTCAAGGACCCGCAGCTCACCGCCGCGGTGAAGGCCGTGCAGGGCAAACTCGAGACCGGCAACTGGTCGCCCACCGGCCAGAGCGGCATGCAGACCGGCGCGATCGCCTCCGCCGAGCTCACCCAGCTCCGCCTCTACCACGAGCGCCTCGAGCGCGAGCTCCTCCGCACCGAGAAGCGCATGATCGCTATCGAGGACGCCGTGCCCGCCGCGAAGAACGCCCCGCGCCCCGACCTCTGGGCCGACACCATCGACCTCAAGGGCGGCCAGATGGAGATCAAGGACAAGGACGGCAAGGTCGTCGCCACCCTCCAGATCACCGGCAACGACCTCGAGCGCTGGCTGCTCGATGCCGACGTCAAGAAGCCCGACGCACCCGAATTCAAGAAGTAATGCTGATACTGGGCATCGAATCCTCCTGCGACGAAACCGCGGCCAGCGTGGTGCAGGACGGAACCCGCGTGCTCTCCAGTATCGTCTCCAGCCAGCACGACCTCCACGAGCATTACGCCGGCGTCGTCCCCGAGCTCGCCAGCCGCGCCCACGTCGAGCGCATTCTCCCTGTCATCCGCGAATCGCTCGAGCACGCCGGCGTCGGCCTCGGCATGATCGACGCCATCGCCGTGGGCAACCGCCCCGGCCTGATCGGCTCGCTGCTGGTCGGCGTCGCCGCGGCCCGCGCGCTCGCGTGGTCCCTCGGCAAGCCGCTCGTCGGCATCGATCACGTCCACGCGCACCTGTATTCCGGCATGCTGCACACCGGCGACGATTCGGCGCCCGCGCCGGTGCGCTTCCCCGCGCTCGGGCTGGTCGTCAGCGGCGGCCACACGTCGATCTACAGGCTGGATTCGTGGACGGGCGTGACTCGACTGGGCGCGACGATCGACGACGCGATCGGCGAGGCGTACGACAAGGCCGCGACGATCCTGGGTTTGCCGTACCCAGGCGGGCCCAACCTCGACCGGCTCGCGAGCACGCCGGGCGCGAACCCCGACGCCTTCGAGCTGCCCATCAGCCGCATCAGCCCCGACTCGCTGGACTTCTCGTTCTCGGGGCTCAAGACCGCCGTGCTGTACGCCGCCCGCGGCGTGCCCGGCCGGCACTCCGAGCAGACGGCCGTGCCGCCGCTGGATGACCGCCGGCGCGCCGACCTCGCGGCCAGCTTCCAGAAGGCCGCGGCCGACGCGGTCCTGCTGAAGCTCACGCGCGCGCTCGACCGCCTGCCGCGCTCGGCCGAGCCGGTCGCGCTGCTGACCGGCGGCGGTGTGACCGCGAACAGCCGCCTCCGCGCCGATCTGCAGCGCTGGAGCACGAAGCATCGCGTGGATCTCCGGCTTCCGGCCCGCGCGTTCACCGTTGACAACGCGGCGATGATCGCGGGGCTCGCGCACGAGTTCATCAGGGCCGGGCAGGTTTCGGGGCTGGACCTTCAGGCGACGCCGACCACCGCGTGCTAGGGAGCGAAGCGTGAACCCGTTCCGCTACAAGAACCAGCCCGCCACGCCCGCAAAGAACGCGGCGCCGAAGGGGCCGCCGCCCCCCGAGCCGATCCTGCTCGCCGCGCCTCACCCGGCCACGCTCGCGGAGGAGGACCTCGTCACACAGTGCGACTTCAGCAAGGACCGCGCGGGCGGACCGGGCGGGCAGAACCGCAACAAGGTCGAGTCCCGTGTGACCGTGCTGCACACGCCGACGAACATCGAGGCGCACGCCGGGGAGCGCCGCAGCGCGGTGGAAAACCGGCGGGTCGCGATCTTCCGGCTGCGGCTGGCGCTCGCGGTGGGCGTGCGGACGCCGGTGCCGAGCGGGGAGGTGAGGTCGGAGTTGTGGCGCTCGCGTTGCCCGGAGAGCGGGAAGGGGAGGATTTCGTGCAACCCCGAGCACAAGGACTACCCGGCGATCCTGGGCGAGGCGATGGACGTCATCTGGGCGAGCGGCCTGGACGTGGGCAAGGCGGCGCTGCGGCTGTGCGCCACGCAGAGCCAGCTGCTCAAGCTGGTCAAGGACCACCCACCGGCGTTCGTGCTGCTGAACCAGGCCCGCGCCGCCGCGGGGCTGCACAGGCTGCACTAAAAGGAAGAGCCGCGCCTTTCGGCGCGGCTCCTCGAAGGTTCAGTTGGATCGATCGAATCAGGCGCGGCGGCGGCGGGTGACCATCAGGCCACCAACGCCAAGCAGGGCCAGCGAAGCGGGCGAGGGCACCGCGTTCAGCTCGAACGCGCTGCGGCGCTGCGGGTTGAGGGTGCTGCCGGTGCCGACCGCGATGTTGTTGGAGCCGACCGTGGGGGCCGTGGTGGTGAAGAACCAGCGACCGGTAAAGCCGGCGCCGACGACCATCTCCATAAAGCCAGCGGAGGGGACCACGAAGGCGGAGTCGCTGCCGTCGGGCAGGGTGCCAAAGGTGATCGTCCAGATGAAGTCACCGGCGCTGGGCAGCGTGATGTTGGCGAAGGTCGCCAGCGTCGCGTCGGGGTTGTAGAAGTTGATGCGCATCGTGCCGTTGGCCTGCGCCACGCCACCGACGAACCGCAGGCTGGCGATGGTGAAGGCCCCGCCGGTCACGGTGGAGGTGTAGTCGTCGAAACCAGCAGCGCCGGTGGCGGCCGCGAAGGCCGAGTAGGGACCCGGGATGCCGGAATAGACCGGGGCGACGCGGGCGTCGTAGCTGCCGCCGCCCACGAGCTGATCCAACGAAACACCGCGGACCTGGGACGCCGGGACGTCGTAGGCCATCGCGGAACCCGCTGCGCCCATGAGGGCCAGCACCATCAGCACATTCTTCATCTGCGTCTCCTCCCTCAAAAAACACACCTCGTCAACCGCTCCCCCAGCAGAGGGCGCGGCGACAGGAACAAAGCCCGGAGGCCATCCTGGGCCCCGGGCCTGCCTGTCTCGTTGAGCAAGGAGGAGGTGTCTTGTCTCTCTCCCGCCTTACTCGGTTGGGGAGAATATCCCAGAAAGCGCAAAGTTTGTCAAGAGATTCCGGACACTTTGCTGGCACAACCGTGTTTTATGCACCCGTTCGGGTCTGCTAATCGCCGTGCCGATCCCGCAGCTTGGGGCTCAGCCTCAGCATCAGCTGCACCCGCTCGAACTCCTGGAGCCAATCGGCCACCGTGCCCCCCACCATGTCCGTGGGGGCGCTGGCCCCCGGAAGCTCGCAGAACGCCCCCATCCCCAGCCTGGCCCCCTGGGACCGAAGGCGGGTGAGGGTCTTGTCGCCCAGGATGGACATGAACTCGAAGTCCTCATTGAGGAACACGGCGGTGGGGACGCGGAGGCCGCCGCAAATGCGGATCTGATCGGACAGGTCGGCGTGCTCGTCACGATCGAGCATGCGGAGCTGAATAACGGGGTTCGCGCCCGCGATGTGAGCGAGCATCGGAACCTGCACGGCACAATCGCCGCACCAGAGGCCCGAGGTCACGAGCACGTTCATGCGGCGGGTGAACCCGTCCAGGAGCGCCCGCTGGGCGTCGGTCAACCGGACCGCGGCGTGGTGCCGCTCCCAGTTCATCCGCTGGTCGGGGCGGGCGCCCGCGACATACTTCTCATAGGGCAGACCCTGCTCGAACTTCGCCCTGAAAAACGCGGGGGTGAGCATGCAGAACCCTAGCCGCGGGGCACGGTTCAGGTGGAACTTAGCGGAGTTGCACCATCCCACCCGGACACTTGGGCATGCAAGGAGGTGCATCGTGACGAGACGGCTCTCGGACACCGGGCGTGCCATTGATGACGACATGCAGCGGCGGTACGGCCGTGACCGCAACGAGCAGGACGCGATCCGCCGGCAGTGTGCGGAGGACGAAGAGAGCGACCGCAAGGAGCGGCCGGAGCACCCGGTGGCGGCGGTGGGCAGCACCTTCCTGCTGGTGGGGGCGTTGGTGGTGGCGTTGACGGTGACGTCGCTGTTCTTCGTGGCGTCGATTCTCGCAGTGCCGGCGCTGATCGGGGCGCTGGTGGCCTTCGGTGCGTACGCGTTCTGGAGCTATGGGCAGAAGAAGCGGGCGCGGCGTGAGTCCAGCACGATGCCGGGGGCGGCAGAGCCCGGGGAGTGATTGGCTGATTGGCCCTCTGTGAGCGTTATCAGTCGGCGAAGTCCCGGGATGCGGGGTCGTACCGCGGGTCGAGCTGCTCGATCAGCCGCTCGATGTAGCGCCAGGCGTTGAGCTCGGTGCGGACGGCCTGGAGCGCCCGGGCCTCGCCACTGGCCGTGAAGAGTTTGGCGACGCGCTCGCGGTATTCGGCGCGCTGCGCCTGGGCCCACTGCTGCCAGCGGCCCCGCTGCTGCTGGTCGCCGCTGGCGATCGCGGCCTCGATCTCCTGGCGCGTTTCCATGATCTTGAAGAGAAAGCCGTCGGGCAGGCTCTTGTCCTGCTCCTTGGAGGGGCCGCCGAGGGCCGCGAGGAGCGCGTTGGCGCGGCGCTCGTCGTTGAGCAGTGTGGCCTTCGCACGGTTGAGCTGCGCGAGTTGAACAGCGGCTTCACTCTCAGCAATTGATCCGTCCCCCACCACATCCGGGTGCAGCAGCGCGGCGCGGGACAAGTACGCGCGTTCAACGGCGGCGTGGTCGAGGTCGTAGCGCGCGGGAACGCCGAGGAGGGTGAAGGGGTCGCTCGTCTGGCTTGTCACGCCTGATGCTACCCCCGCGCGTGTGCCGATCGGGTAAGTCGCCCCTGCAACACATTGACCGCTCCTTCATGTATCCTCCACCCGGAGCCAAACAGGAGGGAAGCGGCCCGGGCCCCCACCCCAGGAAGGACGCGTGAGCCAGTGAGCAGCCACATCGGCATCGTCGGCGTGAGCCCCGAGGGGGCGGCGTTGTTCTACCGCCAGATCATGCGCCGCGCCGCCAAGGCTCTCCCACCGGAGGAACAGCCGAGGGTGTCGCTGCACAATGAGCCGCTGGAGACGTACATCGCGGCCATCCGCAAGGACGACTGGCATCTGGTAGGGAAACTGCTGCGGCGGTCGGCGGAGCTGCTGGCACGGTGTGGGGCGGAGTTCTGCCTGACCCCCGACAACGCGGTGCAGCACGGCGTGCAACTGGCGGAGGTCGGCTCGCCGATCCCCTGGCTGACAATGACCGAACTGGTAGCGGAGGCGATCTCCGCGGACAGCCGCCGGGCCGTGGGGCTGATCGGGACGAAGATGGTGATGTACAGCAGCACCTACCAGACTCACCTTGGCTTGCGGGGGGTGCAGGTGCTGGCCCCTGAAGAGGACACGGCGGACAGGATCGACCGAATCATCTTCGAGGAGCTCGTGTACGGCCAAACCCGTCCCGAATCCAGACTTGCGGTGCTGTCGTCCATCGGCGACCTGGCCCGCAGGGGGTGCGAAGGGGTGATCCTGGCGAGCAGCGAGGCGTCCCTTCTGGTCACGGCCGAGAACTCCCCCCTGCCTGTGTACGACTCCGCCGAGATCCTGGCGGAGGCAAGCGTTCGGCGGTCGATCCGGCGGTAAGGGCGCGCCGGCGTCAACAAATCGCGCGCCCGCTAACGGCCCACGGGAACCGTGGTCAAATCGGGGTCGAACTTCACTGGCCGACGGCGGTCTCTGCGCGCCCATTGTGGGTAGGCATTGGCAGCCGCCGGAAGGTGGGAGGACGGATCGCCAACGTTCCCCAAACCTGTGACTGGACACAACCACGACGTTCCAGTTAGACTGGCGAAGCTGGCGCGATGAGGAACCGTGACGGACAGGCAACTGTCTGGCGCGGTTCTCAGCAGTTGCCCCCCAAAGGGCAGCCGCGCACAGGAGCCCGGGGCAACGACGCTCCGAGCCACGCGACACGCCCACGGCGCCCTGCACCCCACTGCCGCTGGAACGGCAGTCCGCAGGGTCATCCTTATGGAGCCCGGTATGGATCGGAAGGACTTCCGTTCTCTCCTCTCGAAGTTCACGGGTACGAGCACGCGGCAGGCGTCCGCGACCTCTCGACTGCTGTCGAGCGTCGGGCGGGCGATGGGCCTGAACCTGCAGGCCTCGCGGACCGCATTTGAGAACCTCGAGCAGCGGCAGCTCCTCGAAGGCAGTATCAACAGCCCGCTCGCGTTCATCACCTTTGACGCCGAGGGGCGAGGGAACTCGATCCAGAACCCGAACGGGTCGGGCGTGATCAACCCCGCGGTTTCGTCGACGGACGACGACTGGTACAGCTTCCTTGCGCCGGCGACCGACTTCGTGACGATCCTGGCGGACACGTCGAATGAGACGCCATCGAGCAGCCTGAACACGCGGGTGGAGGTCTACAACGAGGCGGGGCTGCTGGTAGCCAGCGGCACGACGAACAACGGGCCGACCGCCGCGCCGGTGACCTCGGGACCGGCCAGCGACGGCTTTGCCAGCTTCATCGCCACGGCGGGCCAGTCATACCGCGTGAAGGTCAGCAGCGACTACCCGAATCCCAAGCCCAACCTGACGGCGAACAATACGTACACCCTCCGCATTGACGCGCGGACGACCCCCACGGACATCGGCGCCGAGCTGGCCACGGAGAAGGGTGTCGCCCGTGAGTTCGGCAGCCCGGTGCCGGATGACAGCGTGGTCCCGCCGATTCCGATCACGCCCATCCTCGGGCAGCTGGGCGGCGCCGGTCTGCCCGTCGAGTCGCGTCTGCGGCAGGACAGCATCGTCTACAAGCTGGTCATCCCCAGCGGCTCGCAGTACAACGACTTCGTCACGGTCAACGTGCAGTCGACCGACCCGAACCTGGCTCGCCGCCTCGATACGCGCGTCGAGGTCTACAACTCGCAGGGCGTGCTGGTCGCCAGCGACAACGATGCGGGCCGCATCAACGATGCGTTCACGACGCTGCGGGCCCGCCCCGGCGAGACGTACTACATCCGCGTCCGCAGCGACGAGATCCGCAACCCGAACATCAATCTCGCTACCGGGCCATTCTTCCTGGTGGTGGATGCGCTGACGGACGAGATTCCGATCGACCGCGTGACGCGCGTGGGCAATCTCACCGGGTCCATGCTCGGGTTCGGCGACCCGTCCACCGCCCCGAATCCGCAGATCCCCAACCCGCGTTTCCAGACACACTCGTGGGAGTTCACGTCGCTCGGCAGCGGCCGGACCATCATCAGCCTGACACCGGCCGGCCTGAGCCGGCTGACCGACGGCGCACTGCGCCTCTATGACAACGCCGGCAACCTCGTCGCCTTCAACAACAACTTCTCGGGTCTGAACCCGCAGATCAGCGCGGTGCTCGAGGGCGGCAAGCGGTACTTCCTCATCGTCGATGGGTTCGAGCTCAACAGCGGGACCACCTACAACCTGACGGTCGAGAGCAACCACACGATCGACACCAACATCCCGTTGGATGATCACCCGAATACCCCGCCGACGGGTGACGGCACCAACTACAACGCGACACGGCGCGCGTTCCAGCTCGCGACGGCGCTCATCTGGGGCGACGCCACGCCGGTGTTCGACCAGTTCGGCAACGTGGTCCGCGATCACGGGCTGCTCACCACGGCCACCGGGCAGGGCCGCATCGAGGGCGCCGGCGACACGGACATCTTCCAGTTCGTGCCGCAGGTCAGCATGCTGGGCAACTACGACGGCGACAACGACGATGCGGGCACCTCCCTGTTCGTCGGCGGCGCGTTCGACTTCGCGCAGGCTCCCAACCCGTGGCCGACCTTCAGCCGCAACCTCGCGATCTGGGATGCGGCCGACTGGTTCGCCGTGGGCGATCAGCGGCAGGCGACGCCCACCGATCTTCTGGGCTTCCAGGACAACCCCGATACACCCGGCACGGCCCGGGCTGAGATCTACGCCCTGTATGACTGGGACCTGGACCCCGAGAGCGAGCCTGCGGACGGTCTGACGGACCATGTGCTGGTCGTCGGCGGCGACTTCGACCTGAAGTTCGTCGATCCCACGGGACAGATCGTCACGGTGAAGAACCTTGCGATCTGGATCCAGGACCCCAACACCGGCAACTTCGGCTGGCTCACCCTGGGCGACACCGACGGTCCGGTCCGCGCGATCACTTCGTACAACCCCGGCGAGTTCGACTCCAACGGCTCGCTGCCGGGCGGCGAGGAAGATGATCCCAACGCGATTCCCGGCGACGACGAGGGTGCGCCGCAGCTGTTCATCGGCGGATCGTTCACGTCGGTCGGCGGCGGAACCGCGGCGAACAACATCGCGTTCTTCGACCTGAACTTCGGCTGGAACCCGATGGGCAACGGCGTGAACGGCACCGTGCACGCGCTGACCACGTACGACTTCGCCGATCCCAACGCGGAGCGCGCCTTCCAGGACAATGAGCCTCCGACGCCGGACATCCGCTTCGTCGCGGATACTCCGGACCGTCCTCTGTCGCTGATTGTGGGCGGCGAGTTCTCCAATGCTGATGGCGTGGCCGCGGGCAACATCGCCGCGTGGAACGGCGTGAACTGGGAGAACCTGGGCACCGGTCGCGTTGGCGCGATCCCCGGCGACCCCGACCCGGACGACGACGGCGTTCCGAACGTGCCGCCCTTCGGCGGCACGGCCCCTGTGTTCAATCTGAATGGGCCGGTGTTCTCGCTCGCGGTGTTCGACTCGGGCGATCCGGACGGTGATCAGCCGGAGGGCGAGCCCGACTTCGAGGCCGTGCAGGAGGGCGTGCTGTACATCGGCGGACGGTTCACGCAGGTGAACGGTCAGGCGATCGGCCCGAACCTCGTTGCGTTCGGCTATGTGGCGCCGTTCGATCTGGCGGACCCGGATGAGCCGATCGACCCGCAGGCCGACATCTACAACCCCCGCCTGATCCACGGCAACTTCGGGCTGTTCGCGGGCGCGGCGGGCGAGAGCGTTCTGTCGATGACGGTGTGGGACCCGCCGAACCTGAACGGGAACGAAATCGATCCGCTGCTCGTGGTCGGCGGCGACCTGCAGAGCATCGGGAACTTCGGTATCACCAACGGCATTGACGTGCCGGTGGTGACACTGTCCGGCGGCACCTCGGGCGTGGTCCGCGCCGTGGTGGCCATGACCGACGAGCAGGCGCCGGACATCTCCGTGGCCATCGCCGAGACGCCGCAGCAAGTGCTGTACGTCGGCGGCGACTTCGAAAGCGTGTTCGACGGCGACGGCAACGAGTGGGACGCCTTCCACGTTGCGCAGTTCTCCGGCCACAACCTGGGCCAGGGCGACTTCTTCGAGTGGGTCACCCCGCTCAACACGGGCGAGCCGAACATCACGGCCCGATTCGGTCTGCCGGGCGTCAACTCCGGCGTCTGGAACCTGGACCAGAACGCGCCGGCACCGACGGTGTTCGCGCTGGCGTCGTTCGACGACGGCAACCCCTTCGAGTACGACCGGCACGACCGCCGCTCCACCAAGCTGCAGCTGGTGCTGCAGCCCGAGGGCGCCTCGTTCCTGAACACGCGGGTGCGCGTGTTCGACTCGAACTTCAACCTGGTCTACGACTTCACGCGCCCGGGCAGCGAGACCATCGCGCCGCCGTTCCCCGATCCGTCGGGCATGATCAACGGCGCGCTGCAGGCTCCGCCCGATGCGCCCGGCGGCGGCTTCAACGTCCAGCTGGAGGGCATCGAGGTCTGGGCGGGTGAGACGTACTACATCGAGGTGAGCGGCACGGGCACCGGCCGCTACTCCTTCAGCGTGACCTCCGCGGCTTCGGCGCCGGACATCGATGGCGACGGCGTCCAGGACGACGTCAACTCGCAGTACGCCGAGGAGCCCGACGAGGGCGAGTTCTCCAACGCGTTCAACTTCTCGATCAACACGACCCTGATCAACGGCGACGGGACGAACTACCGCAACTCGGCCGCGGTGCCGCCCGGCACGCCCCCCAACGGCAATGCGAACCGGACCTTCCACGTCACCCCGTCGCTCAACGACGTGATGACCGAGGGTTACGACATCGGCAACATCCACGACCGCGATGACGTGGACATCTACAGCTTCCGCGCCGAGTTCACCGGTTTCGTCGAGATCCGGATCGACACGGCGTTCCTGCTGGATGAGTTCGGGTTCAGCCTCCAGGGCACGCACCCGCAGGACTTCGAGGGTCTGCAGAAGATCATCACCAGCTACCTGGACGCGGCGCTGCGGGTCTTCCGCAACGACTTCGTGCAGGTCGGCTACAACGACGACAACATGTACGCCCCGGGCGACTTTGTCCTGAATGCTGACGGGGACAAGATCATCAGCGGCGGGACGACGGTTGGGACGATCGGCGGCGTGCTGCCCAACAACGACCAGGAGCCCAACGACACCCGCGATCCGGCGGACCCCGACCGCTTGTACGCGCTGTTCACGCAGCGCGACCCGCGCGTGGTCATCCCCGTGGTGGCCGGCAACTTCTACTTCGTGCAGGTGGAGAGCGGGCAGAAGTGGCGGAACGGGCGCGAGGACGACCCCGACGCCCGCGTCGAGGTCATCGACCGCGAGCGCGAGGCTCGGGTGGACCATGGCGCGTACCGCCTGATCATCAACCAGATGCCCAACCAGAACGCGGAGATCGTCAACGGCCAGCAGGTCCTTGACGATCACGCCAACGCGGGCGGCACGGGGAGCGACCAGCTCGCCACCCCGATCCTGCTGGGCGACAACCAGGCCGACTCGCTCACCAATGGGCGCGGGTCGATCACCGGCGTGATTCGCAACACCCCGCTCAACCCCAACGACATCGACCAGTTCATGGTCATCGCTCCCGGCCCGGGCGCGATGAAGATCGACGTGGTGCCCACCGGCGCCGGCAACGGGCTGCTCCCGCAGTTCGCTGTGTTCCGCTACAACAGCTTCGGGTGGATCGACAACGCGGCCGCGGGCGTTGGCGCCCCGCGTGCGGGCGGCGGCGTGACCTTCACGCTCAACGCCGCGGCGGGCGAGAAGTTCCTCATCCGCGTGTTCGGCCAGGGCGGCAGCCAGGGCGCGTACCGCGTGGACGTGTCGGGCGTGCCCGCGATCGATGACCACGCCGATGCCATCAAGTTCGGCGAGGCCACCGAGATCGAGTTGTTTGACTTCCAGGGACTGGGCAACGCCTCCGGCCGCATCGAGTCGCCTGGCGACAGCGACGCGTTCAAGTTCCGCGTCAGCGGGTTCGAGCCCTTCACCCTTGCGGTGGATTCGCTCGACCCGACATTGAACCCCGAGGTGACCATCTACGAGGTCGGCGAGGACGGCTCGGGCAACCCGGTGCTGATGCGCATCGGTGTGGCTACCGGCGACGGCGGCTCGGTCCGCTTCCCGGTCACGCCCGACCGCCGCATCCTGGACCAGAACGGCGACGTGCTCCGCGAGTACCCCTTCTACTACGTCGTGGTGCGCGGCACCGACCCGGTCGGCGGGTTCGGCCGTTACACGCTGGGCATCACCTTCACGCCCACCGACGACCACCCGGATGGCGATACGGACCTCGACGGCACGTTTGACAACGGCGAGTTCAATGTTGCGACCCGCATCGCGCTGGATTCCGGCACGGGCCAGGGCAATGCGACCGGCAGCATCGAAGTGGCGACCGACAGCGACCTCTTCGTATTCACCGCGCCGGCAGGCGGCTCGGCTTCGATCGTCGTGTCTCGCCCGAACGGCTCCACCATCCGCACCCGCGTCACCATCCTTGATGCCAACGCGAACGTGATCACCAGCGGGCTGGCCGCGGATGATCTCATCGCCGGCACCGCCATCGCGACGTTCACGGCGGTCCGCGGCGTCACGTACTTCGTAGTGGTCGAGGGCTTCGAGGACCCGCTGAACCCCAACGTGAACACGACCACCACGGGCGACTACACGGTCAGCGTGATCGCGCCGCCGGTGGACGACTTCCCCAACGAGGGCGAGTTCAGCCTGGCGAACGCTGCGTCCAACATCCCGCTGAGCTTCAGCACCGGCAAGGGCCAGATCGGCGGCACCGCCGGCGGCGACCCGCTCAACCCGCGGTTCGAGTACGCCGGGGACTCCGACCTCTTCACCTTCACCACCATCCGCAACGGCACCGTGACCATCACGATGACGCCCTTTGATACGGCCGCGGGCCGCATCGCGCCGTCGATGAAGGTCTTTGATGCCCAGGGCAATCTGATCCTGACCTCGGCCCCGGCCGGGCGTCTGGAGACGATCACCCTGACGATCCCCGGCGCCGTCGCAGGGACGAGGTACTACATCCTGACGGACGCGCTCACGGGCGTGCCGCTGACCACCGAGACCGGCGAGTACAGCCTCAGCGTCTCGGGCCCGGCCAGCACGGGCGGCAACGGGAACACCCCCGACGCCATCGACTTCAACGCCCCCACCGTGATCAACCTCAACCCGCGCACGGGCGACGGGCAGGCTTCGGACGTGATCGATGTGATCAACGACCGTGACCTGTTCCGCTTCACAACTACCGCGGCGGGCAAGGTGTTCGTGCAGCTGCAGGCCAACACCGGCTCGCTGCTGCGGGCCTCCATCCGCGTGCTGAACGCGGCTAACGAGGAGGTCTCGTCCGAGGTCGCCTTCGACTCCGACGGCGCACCCGGCTCGATCGCGTACCTCACCTTCGAAGGCGCGGCGACCAGCACCTACTACATCGTGGTCGACGGCCTGGGCGACAGCGTGGGCTCGTACACCGTCAAGGTGAACACACAGCCGCTGGTCAACCAGCTCGTGTACCCCGAGGGCTTCGCCAACGAGAACATCCGTGAGTTCGTATCGATCGTCAACCCCAACGACGAGGATGTGACCTACACGATTGTCCTGCGGTACGAGTACGGCGAGCTGGAGACGGTGGTCGCGACCCGCACCATCCGCGCCAACTCGCGTGACGGCCTCACGATCATCGACCCCAACAACGTCGTCCCCGGCCTGCGCTTCAACGTGCCGTACGCCATCGTGATCAACTCCAGCAAGCCACTGGGCGCGACGCTGGCGCACTACGACTTCGGCAACGGCCTGGGCGACAGCTTCACCGAGACCACCGCGTCCACCTTCAACTTCGCCCGCGTCGAGAAGGACCCGGGCGTCCGCGACTTCATCGTCTTCTACAACCCCAACAACTTCGCGGTCAACGCGACGCTCACCGCGAACGTGGACGGCGTGTCCAAGTCGGTCACGATCCAGTTCGGGGCGAACCGTCGCGGCGGCTTCTCCATCAACAGCCTCGCCGACTTCCCGGTGGGCGTCTATGGGGCGACCCTCACGGTCACCCCCGTGAACCCCGCCAACAACGCGGCGTTCATCGGCGTCGTCGCGTCGCTCAGCCACTACAACCTGGTGGAGACCAGCGCCATCGGCCTGCTGGGCGAAGCGGGGGCGGGTTCGACCGCTGGCGTGATCACCAACATCTCGCACGGCGACGCCGTGAAGTCGGAGGTCAACTTCTACAACCCCGGCAACTCGCCGGCGACCCTGACGCTGACGGGTACCTATGTCCGCAACCCCGGCCTGCCCACCTTCAACCGCACGATCCTGATCCCGGCCCGTTCGACCGTCCGCCTGACCGGCGACACGCTCGGCCTCACGCCGGACCAGCCCGTGGGCCTCACCTACACCTCCAACGTGCCGATCGTTGCCTCGAGCGTCGAGAACCAGCACGGCGACGCGAACTCCACCAACGCCAGCACCGTCGCGGCCAACCAGATCTTCTTCGGTGACGCCTTCATCGACGCCCGCTTCCCCGGCCGCCAGCAGGAGTCGCTCTTCTTCTACAACCCCGGCAACATCGACAACGACATCACCATCCGCATCGCGTTCGTCGACGGCACGGTCGAGACGCTCACGCGGACGGTCAACGCCAACGGCTTCCTGGAGGTCCGCCTCGAGGAGCTCGAGGAGATCATCGGGAAGAACAAGCGTCTGTTCTTCGGCGTCGACGCCTCCAGCAACTCGCCGTTCGTCGCCAGCATGACGCACTACGACCTGGACCTCAACGGCGGCTGGTCGACCATCGGCGTGCCTTTCGGCATCCTCACCCCGCTGAACAAGATCAGCTGATCAGCGGCGACAGCTAGCATCACCTCAGGCCCGGGCCTCACCGCCCGGGCCTGTTTCATTTGGTGCGGCGTTGCGGCAGCACCAATGAAAAGCCCTCGCAGCTGGGCGAGGGCTCGATGGGGCGGTTGATCGCTCTATGCGTGTGAGCGGAAGCACGACCGTCAGAGGACGGTCATGGCACGGGTCCGGTTACTTTGACAGGGCCGCGGCGAGGCGGGTGCGGTCGCTGGAGAACGACGCGATGTCCTTCGCGTAAGAGCCGATCATGTTCTTCGTGGCCGCCGTGCAGTTGGGGTTCTCCACAAGGGCGATGGCGACGTTGGTCTTGTCGGTGCTGTAGCCGCCGTCGCGACGGAGCAGGTAGACGATGCGATGCTGGTCGATCTCCTCAAGGTCGTCTTTGCGGGCGATGGTGGTGAGGGCCGCGGTGCGCTCGTCAGAGAAACTGATGGCCTGGGCCGCGCGGATGGCGCCGGTGTACTTGCCCTCGGGCAGGACGACGGTGGCGGGCTCCTCGTGCCGGCTGACGATGATGCAGCCGGGAAGCAGCGCGGCGGAGGCAACGACCGCGAGCACAATCGAGCGGGACAGGACGGACTTGACGGTGGGGTTCATGGGCTCTCCTGGAGTGGTGCTGGGTTGGTGATCGCTAACAGCGTACAGAGTGATACGGCAGAGGATGGGTTGCGTTTCAGGGGTGTGCAGGCTGCGGCGACCACGGTGTCGCAAGTGCCTCCCCGGAGGTCGTTTGCGTATGGGTGGGAGGATCGCAGAGGAGGGCAGAGGAGGGCAGAAGACTCGCTGATTCCGAGCTTCGGGCCTTCGGTCTTCCCTTCGCGCTCTTCGCGTTCCATGCCCCCGCAAGCTACCCTTCGCCCATGCCATTGACCCGTGATCAGATCACCATGCGTGCGGCGAAGGAGCTGAGGGACGGTTACATCGTTAACCTGGGCATCGGGATGCCGACGCTCGTGGCGAACTACGTGCCCGCGGGGATGGACGTGTGGCTGCAATCGGAGAACGGGCTGCTGGGCATCGGGCCGTTCCCGTCCGAGGCCGAGGTCGACGCGGACCTCATCAACGCCGGCAAGCAGACGGTGACAGCCCGCACGGGCGCGTCGTTCTTCTCGTCGGCCGAGTCCTTCGGCATGATCCGCGGCGGGCACATCGACCTGTGCATCCTCGGGGCCATGCAGGTCTCGCAAGAGGGCGATCTCGCGAACTGGATGGTGCCGGGCAAGATGGTCAAGGGCATGGGCGGCGCGATGGACCTGGTTGCGGGCGTCAAGCGCGTCGTCGTCACCATGGAGCACACCGCCAAGGGCGCGGCCAAGCTCGTCAAGCAGTGCTCGCTGCCGCTGACGGGACGCCGGTGCGTGGACATGGTGATCACCGAGCTGTGCGTGCTGGAGATGGACCCCGCCGCCCGCCGCTTTGTCCTGAAGGAGCTCGCGCCCGGCGTGAGCGTGGATGAGGTGAAGAGCAAGACTGAGGCGGAGCTGATCGTGCGGGAGCCCAAGACGATCGAGGTATGAGCAGGAAGCCCAAGCGTGAGCGCGGGCATCTCCGCGCTTGGCGGCGATACGTGGCGCGTCCGCAATACGCAATCACAAGGTGCACCGTATGGCCGCGAGGACGCGGCCATGCCCTCCCTGACGGTCAGGCTTCCTGCAGCGCAGCCGATGTACCGCGTCCGGCGAGGTAGCCGCTGGCCCAGGCCCACTGGAAGTTGAAGCCGCCGATGCGGCCGTCGACGTCGAGGATCTCGCCGCACAAGTGCAGGCCCGGGCAGACGCGGCTTTCCATGGTGGCGAGGTTGACCTCGGAGAGCGGGACGCCGCCGGCGGTGACCTCGCAGTAGGTGTAGCCGCGGTCGCCGGTGATGGGCAGCGGGAGCGCCGCGCACGCGGTGACGAGGGCGCGGCGGTGGTCCTTGGACAGCTGCGAGACGGGCTGCGCCGCGTCGACGCCTGCGAGCGTGCACAGCACGCGGGCGAGTCGCTCGGGGAGTGGCTCGTCGCCAAGTAGTGGCAGCTCGGTGAGCCAGCGGGCGAGGCTGAGCCTGCTGGTGCGGGCGGCGACGAGGGCGGCGTCGAGCTGATCGTGAGTCGCGCCGGGCAGGAAGGAGATCACCAGTTGGGCGCCGGGGTCGTCGATCTTCGCGGCCGTGTGATAGCGGCTGATGTCCAGGACGCTGGGGCCGCTGAGGCCAAAGTGGGTGAGCAGGGTGGAGTTTGTAAAGCTCTTGAGCTTCTTGCCTGTGGAGGCACGCAGCTCGAGCGTGCAGTTGCGGGTGAGGCCGGAGAGGGTGGTAAGCGGGTGGTCTTTAGGGATGGTCAGCGGCACGAGGGCGGGGAAGATGCGGTCGGTGGTGGTGTGGCCGAGGGAGCGGGCGAACTCGTAGCCCTTGCCGTCGGAGCCGGTGAGGGGGAGGGCGCGGCCGCCGGTGGCGAGGATGATGCGCCTGGCTGTGATGCAGGTGAATGCATCCACCGCGGAGTGTGCGTAGGGGGCGGAGGTACGCGGAGTTGAAGGCTGAGTGTGTTGATCGCGCTCGATGACGAAGCCGTCTTGCGTGCGGTTGATCGACGCGACCCGCCAGGGGTTGATGAGCTCGACGCGGGCGTTGCTGGCGGCGCGGTGAAGGGCGTTCAGAATGGTGTTCGCGTCGTCCGTGGTGGGGAAGAGCTTGCCTGTCTCTTCGCGTTTGAGCGTGACGCCGAGTTCTTCGAAGAAGGCGACGGTCTGTGGCACGTCGAAGCTGCGGAGGACCTTGCGGATCGCGTTGGGTGAGGAGCCGGCGTACTGCTGCTCGTCAACCTGGTAGTGCGTGACGTTGCAGCGGCCGCCGCCGGCGACGAGGATCTTGGCTCCGAGTTTCTTAGCGCCGTCGAGGGCGATGATGCGGGTACCGGGCGCGGCCTTGCGACCGGCCCAGATGGCGGCGAAGAGGCCGGCGGCGCCGGCGCCGATGATGGCGATGTCGCAGGGACCGGTCATGCGCCGATGCTCAGCCAAACACGATCATGAGGACATGATCGTGGCACATCAGAGCTCCGCCAGCCGCTTCTGGGTTTCCTGCGTCAGCAGGTCGCGGAACAGGTCGTCCATGTCGCCGGCCATCAGGTCGCGGAGGGAGTACTGACCGGGGAGGCGTTCGTCGGCGACAATGCCCTCCTTCCAGCGGTAGGTGCGGATTTTCTCGCTGCGGTCGCCGGTGCCGATCTGGCCCTTGCGGGCCGCGGAGCGCTCGGCGTGCTGGCGGCGCTGCTCGGCCTCGTAGAGCTTGGCCATGAGGAGGCGGCGGGCACGCTCGCGGTTCTGCTGCTGGCTCTTGGCCTCCATCATCTTAATGATGATGCCGGTGGGCTTGTGGTGGATCTGCCAGGCGGTCTCGACCTTGTTGACGTTCTGCCCGCCGGGGCCCTGGGCGCGCGTGGCGAACTCCTCGACGTCGTTGGCCCAGTCGATCTTGAGGTCGACCTCCTCGGGCTCGGGCAGCGTGGCGACGGTTGCCGTGCTGGTGTGGATGCGGCCCTGGGCTTCGGTGGCGGGCACGCGCTTAACGCTGTGCACGCCCGCCTCGAACGCGAGCTCGCTCCACACGCCGTCGCCCTTGACGTTGATCACGGCCGAGCGAATTCCCCCCACTCCCTCCTCGGGCGTGACCTCCAGGGGCTCGAACGACCAGCCGCGCTTGCTCGCGTAGCGCTGGTACATGTCGATGAGGTCGCGTGCCCACAGCGAGGCCTCGTCTCCGCCGGTGCCGGCGCGGACCTCGAGCATCACCGAGCCCACGCGCCGGTCGTCGGTGGTGACCAGGCGCGAGAGGACCTCCTGGATGAGCGTGGCCGCCCGGCCCTTGAGGGCCGGGAGCTCCGCTTTGGCGAGGGCAACGAATTCAGGGTCCTTGTTTTCGGTGACGGCCTGCTCGAGGTCGGCGATCTCTTTCTCCAGTGCGGCGAACTCGCGGTAGCCGCTGACGACCGGCGTGAGCGCGGCCCGCTTGATGGAGGCGTCGCGGACGCGTTTGTGGTCGGTGAGGACCTGGGGGTCCTCGAGCATGGCCGCGAGCTCCTGCTCGTTTTTGGAGAGGGCGTGGAGCTTCTCGAAGACGCGGGCGGGCACGTGCGGGGCAAGCTTCGAGGCGACCTGGGACATCAGGGGAGGGTAGGTCGATGTACACTGGCTTCGAGTGGGGCGTTGGGGTGGAAGGGAAGCACCGCATGCGGAGGCTCGTCTGGCTGTTGGCGCTGCTGGTGGGGACGGCCCCGGCATTCACCGCCCCGGTCTTTGCCCAGGGATCGGATGTTCCGGATGAGCCGCCGCGGCCCATCGATGCCGAGCCTGCGCCCGAGGAGGCGACGACCGAGGCGGTGTTCCTGGAGGCGTGGCGGGTGACGCGCACGGCGTTCTACGACCCCAAGATGCACGGCGTGGACTGGGAGGGGGTGAAGGATGAGCTGCTGCCACGGGCCCGGCGGGCCGAGAGCGCGGCCGAGTTGTCAGTGGTGATTAACGACGCACTGGCGCGGCTGAAGGCCTCGCACACGGCCCACTACCACCCGGGGCAGCGTGAGTACTACGAGATTCTCGATGTGTTCTTCCCCGATGGCGTGCCGCGTCGGCCGGGGTCGAAGATCAAGCCGGGGCGGGTGGAGTACGTGGGCATCGGGCTGGCTACGAAGACCATCGGTGGGAAGGTGTTCGCGTTCGATGTGTACGACGGCGGGCCGGCCGAGAAGGCGGGAATCCTCGCGGGCGACGAGCTGCTGGGTGTGGACGGCGGGGCGTGGGGGGACATCGAGCCCTTCCGCGAACGCGAGGGCGAGGAGGTGACGGTCACGATCCGCCGGCGCGAGGGCGAGGAGCCGCGCGAGGTAACTGTCACGCCGAAAAGGATCCGCCCGAAGGCGATGTTCACGGAGTCCATCCGCGACAGCGCGTCGCTGATCGAGCACAACGGCGGAAGGTGGCGTACGTGCGGATCCGGTCGTACGCGAGCCCGGCGTACCAGGATGCGCTGCGGGATGTGATGGAAACGCACTTCGCCCTGGCGCGGACCGAGCACCATGGGTTGCCGCTGATCCTGGACCTGCGCGCGGGGTGGGGCGGGGCGATGCCGCGGTACCTGGAGGTATTCAACAGCACCGTGCCGCGGATGGTGATGACCAGCCGCGAGGGCGAGTCGCACGAGCAGCGGCAGGCGTGGAATCCCCGAACGAACCCGGTGGTGATGCTGATCGACGGCGGCTCGCGGAGCGGCAAGGAGATCCTGGCGTACGGGTTCAAGAAGTCGAAGGTGGGTACGCTGGTTGGCGAGCGGACCGCGGGGGCTGTGCTGGCGGGGACGCTGCGGCCGCTGGCCGATGGGAGCGTGCTGTACGTGGCGGTAGCCGATGTGCACGTGGACGGCGACCGGCTCGAGGGCGTGGGCGTGGAGCCGGATATTGCGGTGGCGCGGGACCTTCCGTACGCGACCGGGAAGGACCCGCAGATACGCGCGGCGCTGGAGCACCTGACAACAAAGCAGAAGGAGTAGCGGCATGCGGGTATGTGTTGTGGGGGTGGCGGCGGTGCTTGCGGCGGGCGTGCCGGGGTATGCGCAGGTGCGGGCTCCGGCGGCCGACGGAAAGGCCGCGCAAGTTGCCCTGGAGGCGCCCGTCGATGTGTCGGAGGTGCTCGAACCGTTGCGGGAAACGGGCGAGCTGCCGGCGCTGGCGGTGGTCGTCACCCGCGGGCGGGAGGTGCTCGCGCAGGGCGTGACGGGCGTGCGAAAGGCCGGTGACGAGACGAAGGCGACGATGGACGACCGGTGGCACCTGGGGTCGTGCACGAAGTCGATGACGGCGACGCTGTGCGCTGTGCTGGTGGAGGAAGGGAAGCTGCGGTGGGATTCCACCCTTGGCGAGGTCTTTCCCGACGTTGAGAAGCACGAGCGGTGGAAGAGTGTGACGCTGGAGCAACTGCTGGCGCACCGGGCGGGCGTGGTCGCGAACCTGCCGCGCCCGGGCGAGTGGCTCGCGGCGGAGGGCGTGCGGGCGCAGCGTCAGACCGCGGTACGCGAGGTGCTCGCGAAGGAGCCGCTGCACGAGCCGGGGACCAAGTACCTTTACTCCAATGCCGGTTACGTGCTCGCGGGCGCCATGGCGGAGAAGGTGTGCGACGAGGCTTGGGAGGACCTCATGCGCGAGCGGGTATTCGAGCCGCTTGGCGTGCGTACCGCGGGGTTCGGGCCGCCGGGCAGGAAGCGCGAGGTGGACCAGCCCTGGGGGCACCGCCGCGACGGCTCACCGACGCGCACCGACAACCCCGCGGCCATGGGTCCCGCGGGCACCGTGCACGCGTCACTGGCGGACTGGGGTAGGTACATCGCCCAGCACACGGGGGGTCACCGCGCGGACCGGCCCGCGGGCACGTGGCTGCTCAAGCCTGAGACGTTCGCCCGCATCCACCGGGCGTACGAGGGGCCTGGCAACGACTATGGATTTGGGTGGGGGATCGTGAGGCGGCCGTGGGGCAAGGGCCCCGGCGGCGACGGCACGGTGCTCACGCACGCGGGCAGCAACACGATGTGGTTCTGCGTGGTGTGGGCGGCTCCGGAGCTCGATATGGCGGTGCTGGTGGCGACGAACGTCGCGGGGGATAGCGCGTCGAAAGCTTGCGACCAGGCGGCGGGGGCGATGATCAAGCGGTTCATGAAACCGGCGGAAGCGGAGCCGTCGCAACCAGAGGCAAAGGGCGAGCGCTAAGCCTGGTCGATGCGCTCGACGCGGACCACCAGCGTGTCGTCCTGGGGTGGGCCGCCGCGGAAGGTGCGCACGTCGCTGACAACGCTCTCGGGCGGCGGGACTTTCTCCAGCATTCTGCGGAAGCCGTCAAGACCGAGCATGCGGTCGTCGGGCGTGCGGCTCTCGATGGCGCCGTCGGAGTAGCAGTAGAGCACGTCGCCCGCGTGCAGCGGGAGGCACTGCGTGCCGGACGTGAAGTCTGGCTCGTCGAGCACGCCGAGCATGGTCGCGGTTGCGTCGAGCGTGCGCCAGCCCGCGCCGCTGCGGCGTGAGAACAGCATGCCCGGCGGGTGGCCGGCGTTGGAGTACGTCACCGTGCCGCAAACGGGGTCCACGCGGACGCAGAGCGCGGTCGCGAAGATGCGGTCCGAGGCCATGGTGAGGCCAACGTACGAGTTGAGGGCGGCGATCACCTGCTCGGGCGCGGCCGCGGGGTTGACGCCGTAGACGCGGCTGAGCTCGGCGTGCAGGCGGTTGACGGCGAGGGCCGCGGCAATGCCGTGGCCGGTGACGTCAATGACGACGAGGTCGATGACGCCGCGGTCGCTGCGCCGTGCGTACAGGATGTCGCCGCCGATCTGGCGCATGGGCTCGTAGGCGAACTCGACGCGCACACTGCCGTCGCGGATGGGCAGCGGGAAAAGACGATCGTGGATGCGGCGAGCGGTGGACAGTTCGGCCGAGAGCTCGGCATACCGGGCACGGACGGCCCGGTTCATGAAGCCCTCGGTGAAGCGGCTGTTGCGCCACCAGGAGATGACGAGGCCGGGCACCACCACGGTCACCGTCACGAGCATGTGCAGGAGGAAGGCGGCAAGATCCGAATCGCCGGTGACAAGCGCCAGCACGGAAATAAACGTGAACACGAGCACAAAGGGCAGGATGGGGCGGATCGCCTCGCGCACCGTCCACGGGATCAAAAGGGCCGCGACGAAGTGGACCAGCAGGCTCGCGAGGAGCGGCGGGATCCCGAAACCCAGATGGAAGGTGCCGCCGTTCTCCTCGATGGCCCGGTTGATGAGTGCGGACAAGGCGAAGGCGGCGGGGATCTGCAGCAGTGTGAAGGCGATGATCAGGCGCCGAACCCGGTTGAGCAGCTGCTCTCGGGTGAACGGGCGCTTTGCCCACGCAACCTGGAGCAGGCGCACCAGCACGCCCCCGCAGCCGGCGAATGCAGCGGCGAGTCCGCCCAGCCTCCCGGGGCGGCTCAGGCTTGCAAGCTCCGCGCTGAAGTGCAGCTGGAGCACGCCGATGGCGAAGAGCATTGCCGCGACGACCCCGGCGAGGATCATGTAGCGGCTGCGGAAGTGGGACAGGCTCTCCGACTCGTACTCGGAGCGGAAGTCCTGCGGGACCTCGACCTCGTTCAGCAGGGGCGTGAGGGGCACGGGGCGAGGGTATCAGAACGTCGCGGTCTCGGGCGCCACCATGATGCAAGAGCACGACCGTCAGAGCGGTCGTGGCACATGCGATCAATCCAGCCAGTCTTTGGCCTTCAGCCGCTCGGGAACGTACGTCTCGGTGACGTAGCTGATGTCCTTGTTGATGAGCGACTCGACTTCCATCTTGAAGCCGTTGTCGAGCATCTTCTGGATTTCCTTCTGCCACTGCTTGTTCTCGGCGAACCACGGGTACGCGGCGATCTCCTTCGCCCGCTTGATGTCGTTGTCGCTGAGGTCGATCTTGACCGCCTCGGTGAGGTCGCACTGCACGTAGTCCTTGGCGCGGATGCCCAGGAACTTGGCCTCGGGGATCGCCAGGCGCGATGATTCGAAGGCGAGCGAAATCGAGCCCTGCTTGATCACCGAGTAGATGTAGTGCCCCCAGGGGTCGCAGTCGAGCAGGCAGATGATGGGGAGCTTGAGCTCCTGGTTGAAGCGCTGGAGGAGCCGCCGGCAGCCGCGCGGCGGCTGTCCGCCGCCGTGGGTGAGGATGCAGTTGTGCTCCTCCCAGAAGCGGTCCTCGTTGAATCGGTTCCAGACCGTGCCCTTCTCGACGTGGAGGACGAACTTGGCCTCGCACTTGCCGAACTCGATGACGTCGGGCTCGACGATGCTCGGGATGGCGTAGCCGCCGCTGCCCATGCGGCGGCAGTCGATCGCGTCGCCCTTGTCGATGATGGTGATGTTGCCCACCATGCTGCCGCGGTTGTCGGCGAAGATGTGGAGCTCTTCGCGGAGCGCGCCCAACGAGACCTCCAGGTCCTCGAGGATGGGGTCGCTCTCGTCCTGGGTGTCAAAGGTGTTCTCCTTCGTGCCCGCGACGGTGTGCTTGGCCTTGTAGAACACACCACGGAGGCTGGAGGTCTTGCCCGCGGCGATCAGGTCCTTGATGGTGCTGGCGTGCAGCATCGTCTGCATGAACTGCTTGGCCTGGTTGAGGCTGAACAGCTCGCGCTCGGCCGCGGCGTCGCCCATCTGGAGGATGCCCTTCTTCTTGTTCCAGATGGTGTTGGACTTGGTGCGCAGCGGGATCTCGATCTTGGGCTCCTTGCCCGAGAAGGTGCGCTTGGCCAGTTCGTCGGCGAGGCCGACGATCTTCTGCTGGGTGCGCGCGTCGCGCTCCTTGAGCCGCTTGTTCGCGCTGGTCTCGGGCTTCCCTGAACTCTTCTTCGCCATCGGGCACTCCGTCGCCGTAATCGTGTGGTCTGTTGGGTTCGTTGTGGATCAGCCGCCGGATTGCCGGCCCTCGATCGCGGTGAGCAGGCAGCCGGTGGCGAGGATCACCAGGTCGTTGATCTCGGGGTCATCCGCCAGCACGGCCACGCTCATGCGGAACACCAGCGGGTTGAAGTGCTGGCGGAACTTGGCGATCGGGGTGCCGTCGGTCTTGGTGAGCGTGAACTTCTGCGGGAAGAAGAACGCGACGAAGTCGAGGTAGCGGCGGCAGAACGCGGCGAAGGCGTTGTCCTCCTTCACCACCGCGACCTGGCGGTTCTTGTCGTCGAACATCAGCCACTCGTCGCGGAGGAACGTCGACGACAGCCCCTTGCGCCGCAGCGAGCCCATCGCGAAGCCGTCGGGCAGCGTGACGTCGTAGGTGGTGCTGAAGTCCAGCACGTGGCGGGCGCGGATCGAGACGAGCTCCTGCTGCATGGACTCGTCGGTGTAGATCCGGATGTCCTCCTTGATCTTGAAGGCCTTCTGCTTGCAGTACCCCGCGAGGTTGCCACTGGGGTCGTAGATGTGGAAGGCGGCGCCGAAGATCTTGAAGACCTTGCGGCGGATGGTGTAGGACTCGCCGGGCTGGATGTTGAAGGCGAGTTTGCGGCCGGTGGACGGTGTGGTGGCGGTGGTCATTGAGATCCCCCTGGTATCTGATCCTCTCCGGTGCTTCTAATGAAGCTCTCGATGGCGGCCCTGAGCACCGGCGCATCCTCAATCGCGGCTTTCCAGACGCGGTCGAAGTCGATACCCCAGTACACGTGCACCAGCACGTTCCTCATTCTAAAGACCAGCTCCCACGGGATTCCGGGAAGTTGCTGTCGTCCCTCATCCGACATCCGGACGGCGGCCTCGCCGATCTCGTGCAACGCGTTTATCACCGCGCGCCGGAACATCGAATCGGATTCGAGATCGTCCCGCGTACGGCCGTTCAAGTACTCGGCGATATCAATCGTGGACTGCAGCATGTGCTGCATCCTCGCGCGATCGGTCGGACCGGTTGGGGCACGGTCCTTACGCGGCATACTGAACCATCGCTTTCGGTTCCACTTCGAGCCGATAAAGAGGCCCGAGCATCGCCGGTGTGTGAAGGTGAACTTCCCGGCCGAAAAGCGTGGAGAGCTCGATCTCCATCGCGGCGAACCCCAAGAGCCCGGGGCCGCCGCGAGGCGGGAACTCGACTAGCACATCGATGTCGCTCCCTGAACCGAACTTGTCAGTAACAATGGACCCGAACAAGCTGAAGCGCAGTACGTCATGCCGCCGACAGAAGGCGGCGATTGCGTCATTGTCGAAGTTGATCCCGTGCAACTGCATCAGAAGAGCCGTTCGTCCGCAGGTATCAGCTTCCCGTTCACCAGCCGCATTTTAGGCTTTGCGGCCTTACCTTCCGGCTGCTTGGGCGCGCCCTTCCCCTCGTGCTTCGTCTTACGGGCTGGTTTCTCGGGAGCCTTGCCCTTGCGGTCCAGCCGCTTGGGCTCGGCGACGTCCATCAGTTTCGGCTGGTCCTCATCATCACCCTTGGCGAGCGAGGCGACCTTGAGGGCCGCGGCCTCGGCCTTTGACAGCTTGCCCGTGGGCGGCTCGTCGGCCCGTGCAGTCGCAGGGCCCCCCGCCGCGACGTCCTCGACGATGATCACGCCGTCCTGGTCAGCAGGGTCTTCCTTGATTGCCCTGCCGTCCTCGTCCAGCTGCATGTCGGCGATAGCGGTGTGCTTCTTGGCTTGCGCCAGCAGGGCCTCGTACAGCTTCTTGGCGTCGGTGCCGTTGATCGCCTGCACGGCCTGCGAGATCTCGCCGATGTACCGCTCGAACACGTCGCGCCGCTCGCTCTGGCGGCGCATGGCCTGACGCTTCCGGAGGTACGTGCCCAGCTTGCGGCCGCACTCCATCAGCGCCAGCTTCATCTCCTTGCGGATCTCGTCGTAGTCCGCGATCGCTTCCTTGCTCTCGCTGGTGAAGGGCACCCACACGCTGGCCATGTGGATCATGATCACCAGCGGGCCCACGGGCAGGCTGCCGCGGGGCTGCTGCAGGTTGTAGTTCTTCCAGCTCGTCTCGGTCACGGCCTTGAACGACGAGCACGCGGACTGCTGGAACAGCAGCGGCACGCGGTTGGCGAAGCGGATGACGCGGGCGGAGTCGTCCGCGGGCAGCTCGCCGCCGAAGGCGATCGCGGCCTCGATGAGGAACGGCCGCCCGCGGTAGATCGCGGCCTCGCGCGAGGAGGCCGCGTAGAACTCGGCCCGCACGCCCTTGAGCATGCCCGCGAGCAGCTGCCGCACGCCGATCGGGGCCAGGCAGTCGGTGGGCGGGGGCAGGAGTTTCACCTCCTGGAAGCCCTTGTACAGGGCCTCGGCGTTCTCGGGCTCGATGTCGGCCACCTTGGTGCGGCTAGTCACCTTCTTGCCCGCGGCGGTGCAGAGCTCGCCGGCGGTCGAGGGCGAGACGCGGCAGAACTTCTCCTGCAGGAAGTTGTAGAGCGTGCCCCCCTTCTCGGCCTGCTCATAGTCCTTGAGCATCTGCAGCAGCGTGCCCAGCTCCACGCCCTTGGGGTGCGGCTGGATCTCCTTGGTCTCCGGCGGCAGCTCGTTCACCGCCCGCGGGAACACGACGAGGTCGCCGTAGTCCTCGGTGATCTTGGGCTTGGCGGGCTCGCTGCCTCCGGCACTGGTCGCCGCTGCGGCCGCGGCGTTCTTCTCAGCCTCCGCTGCGGCTCTCAGCGCCTCCGCCGCCTTCTTGCCGCGCAGCAGCGTCGGCTCTTCCTCCTCCGCGCTCTCGCGCGTGGGGCGGACGAAGGTGAACTTGGCGTGGGGGTTGGCGATGGCGGTGAGCTCGAGGAACTCGTCCACGCTGCCGCGCCCGCGCTGGTACTTGCCCTCCAGCTCGATGGTGACGCTGGTGCCGGTGGGGAAGTCGCGCTGCGAGAGGAACTCGTTCTTCTCGGAGAGCTCGCGCGTCGAGGGCGTCAGCACGCGGATCCGCTGCAGCGGGAAGTCCTCCGTCTCCTCGTCGAGCGTGACCTCGGCACGGTTCGTCTTGGTGTTGATCGCCAGCTCGATGTGGTGGGCCGGCTTGCTGGCCTTGGGGCGGGTCTGGATCAGCATCGGCTTGCCGGTGGTGATCAGCCCGTACATGCCCGCGGCCGAAATGCCGATGCCCTGCTGCCCGCGGCTCATCTTGAGGCGGTGGAACTTGGAGCCGTAGAGCAGCCGCCCGAAGATGTGCTCGACCTGGTGCCGCACGATGCCCGGGCCGTTGTCGACGATGGTGATGCGGTAGCGTGAGCTCTTCACCTCGCGCCCGCGGTCGGGCTGGAGGTCCTCGATCACCACGGTGATGTCGGGCAGGATGCCCGCCTCCTCGCAGGCGTCCAGCGAGTTGTCCACGGCCTCCTTGACCGTGGTCAGCAGGGCCTTGCGGGGGTTGTCAAAGCCCAGCAGGTGGCGGTTCTTGGCGAAGAACTCGCTCACGCTGATGTCGCGCTGGCGGGCCGCCATGGTCTCGGCCGTCACCTTCTGCTTGGGCTCTCTGGCGGAGTCCGCGGCCTTGCCGGCCCGCTCCACCGTCCGGTTCGCTGTCGTGCTCTTTGGCATGTCGTCCGTGGTCAGTGCTGGGGAAGCCATCAGTGCCGTCATCGCCCACGCCCTCCCTGGCTTGGGTGTCCTCTCTCTGGAAACAACTTCGGCGGCAGGGTAGCCGCTGGAGGCCGGTATCGGCAAAGCCCGCGCGATCGGGTGAGCGGCAGACGCCGCGGCTGCGGTTCACCTGTCGCTTGCGCCCGGGTCGGCCCCGGGGACGCCGCTGGCCGGGGGTTTATACCCCCGCCGGGGGGCCGCCAATCCGCGACTTCGCCCCGAGCGGCTCAATCCCGGCGTCGTGGTGGCCTCACCCGCCCCACCACCACCGGCAGCGCCCCGAAGACGCACACGGAAATGACCGCCACCCCCAAAATCGCGATGTCCGCCCACGACGCGTGCCCCTCGCGTGCCACCGCCACCGCGAGCCCCGCGGCCACCAGCACAATCGCGGCGATGGTGAACTTCATGACCGGCAGTCTACCCGTTGTCGCTGGCGAACTCCGGAGGGGTTGAACGCGAAGGGCGCGAAGGGGAGCGAAGGCGCGAAGCGGAAGGCGGGTACAGGAAGGCCGGTACGCGGAGTGGCGCGGAAGGGCGGAGTTGCGCGGAGAAACGCCGGGGCCGGAGGACCGGAGGATTGAACCACAAAGACACAGAGAAAGGCGGGGGTGAAAAAAGGCAGGAGAGAACAAGAACAAGAAACGGGAAGAACAGAAAGGGCGCAAAAAGAAAAGGCGCACGGGCCTGGAGCCCGAGCGCCTTGATCGATCTCACACCTCACCACTCACACAAGGCCTCTGCCCTTCCGGCTCTGTGTCTCTGTGCCTCTGTGGTGAATGCCTCACGCCGCCATCTTGGACGACAGCATACTGAAGCCGCTCCCGCCCACGCCCAGGTCCACCTGCATGGTGGTGCTCCAGGGGCTGGTGAGGCTGCCGCGCTGGGCCAGCACCTTGTACGCGGTGACGCCCATGCTCGGCTCAAAGCCGGTGTCGATGTACTGCTTGGTGAAGGTGGCCCCGATCAGGCGGAACTCGCCCTCGCCCTGCAGCTTGCGGTGGATCATGAACACGATCCCGGCGCTGGGCCCGCTCTCCTTGGCGTCCCACGCGATGGTGAGGATGCCGTCGGTGCTGATGCTGCCGCGGATGTTCGTGGGGACCGAGGGGGCCACCGCGGGGCTGGGCGGGGCGTCCTCGGGGATGTCGACGAGGGCCAGCACCGCCGCCGGGTCCGCCTGCGTCGCGGCGAAGGCCTTGACCGTGCGGATCACCTCGCGCCCGTCGCTGATGGCATCGTCGGAGGTGGCGTAGTACTTCTGCGTGGCGCTCTTGGCCGTGTTGTGCGCGTCCACCGCGGCCTGGCCGTCGGTCTCCGCCTTGTCGATCTTGGCAAACAGGGCCGTGACCGCCGCGGGGCTGAGCCCCACGTTGGCCGCCTGTGCGATCAGCTTGCTCTTGCGGTCCTTGAAGAACTGGACCTTGGCCTTGCGGCCGTTGGGGAGAACTGCCATCGCTGGCCTCCTCTCTGAAAGTCACTTGGAACACCGGGGCCGCGGGCACCCCCCGCGATACACACAAACCCCACGATCGCCGGCGGTCGCACCGGACGGGGTTTCATTGTGCGGTTGGGGCTCATCAAGGCCCGCCGCGAACCCTGTCCATCGTTGCTTCCGGTCCAACCGCCGACCGCACCCAAACCCACGCGGCCAGGTGCGTGACAACCTCATCGGGAATCGGAGCCGGACAAAACAGTGACTTGTCTTCAAAATGCGAACATCAGCGGCCAGGTCCTGCCGGATTTGTGCGGATCGCCCCTGCCGCAGTCTTACGGTCCAGTCTTATCGGGTCCGTTGAGAGGAGAGATGCGCGTGCAAAGGGGCTCAGACGCCTCAAGTTCGCCCTGGACACCACGCCCGGGCTCAACGATGCTGCGGACCCCCACGCTTCAAGCTCCTCTTATCGGGCCCCTCTTTGAGTACCGCTCGGCTTGCCCGTATGCTGCAGGCGGGAGGATTCATGCGAGTTGTTGCCAACGTCGGGACAGACCGTGCCGCTGATCTTCTCGCCTCTGCGGCGGCCGCATCACCCTTCCGGCTCGATATCGCTACGCCGAGCATGTCGCTGTTTGGGTTCGCGGGGCTCGAAAGGGTTCTCTGTAGTGCTGAATCGACACGGCTGATCCTTCCCGGGCCGAAGCACGACATTCTCCTGCAAGGAGACGCCCAGGAGAGGCCTGCACGTAATGAACTGAGGAGCCGTTGGCTCGCGCGGCAGCTGCAAGGCTGGGCGGGAGCGGCCGTTGAAGTTCGGCGGGCCCGATCGGACCTGCCACAAGGAACCATGATCCTGCGCGACCAGGAGCGGTCGCCCCGCCTTGCGACGGTTGGCAGCTTCGCTTTGAATTCTGGGGGCCTTGGGCTGCTTCCGGGCAACCCCCTCGCAATCACGCAGGCGACCGAAAGCCCATCGGAGGCCGCCACTTTCGGGCAGTGGTTCGACGCGCAATGGGCATCGCTCCCCTCTTCGCCCGAGCACCGTGATGCGTTCATCGCCTCGCTGGCCAAGCTCATCGAGCACTCCGGGCCACGATCGGCTTATGCCGCGATCCTGCACCACCTGATCGGCTCCAGAGGCGACGCCCTTGACGAGGACCGCGTCGTCAATGCGGCGACCGGCATCCGTGAGACCGTCGTGTGGAAAAAGCTCTACAAGTTCCAGCGCGATGGTGTCGTTGGCGCGATCGACAAGCTCAACCGCTTCGGCGGCTGCATCATCGCCGATAGCGTCGGCCTGGGTAAGACATTCGAGGCCCTCGCCGTCATCAAGTACCACGAGCTCCGCAACGACCGCGTGCTCGTCCTCTGCCCCAAACGGCTCCGCGACAACTGGACGCTGTACGCCTCGAACGACCGCCGCAACATCCTCGCGGCCGACCGCTTCAACTACGACGTGCTCAACCACACCGACCTCTCTCGCGAAGGCGGCCAGTCGGGGGACATCGACCTCACGCACGTCAACTGGGGCAACTACGACCTCGTCGTGATCGACGAATCGCACAACTTCCGCAACAAAAAGACTCCGCGCGCGGACGGTGAAACCCGCTACGACCGCCTCATGCGGCGGATCATCAAGGAGGGCGTGAAGACCCGCGTGCTCATGCTCTCCGCGACGCCGGTCAACAACCGTCTTGCGGACCTGCGCAACCAGATCGCCTTCGCAACCGAGGGCGACGACACGGCCCTTGCCCCGTTCGGCATCGAGAGCATCGACCGCACCACCCGGCTCGCCCAGAAGCAGTTCAACCGCTGGCTGGAGCTCGATGAGGACGAACGCACCCCCACGAAGCTCGTGGACATGCTCGGCTTCGACTACTTCGCGCTCCTCGACCACCTCACTATCGCCCGTTCACGGCGGCACGTGGAGAAGTATTACGGCACCGCGGAGACAGGCAGGTTCCCCGACCGCCTCAAGCCAATCAACGTGAAGGCGGACGTGGACATCGAACGCGAGTTCCGTCCCATACGCGAGATCAACCAGGAGATCCGACGCCTTAACCTCGCCGCCTACGCCCCGCTCCGCTACATCCTCGGCCACAAGCAGGAGGCCTACGACCGCAAGTACAGCACCGAGGTCAAGGGTGGCAAGGGCTTCTGGCGGCAGGTGGACCGGGAAGAGAGCCTCGTGCACCTGCTCCGGGTCAACGTGCTCAAGCGGATGGAGAGCTCCATCCACTCGTTCTCCCTCACCCTGGAGCGTCAGCTCCGGGACGTCGAGGCCACGATCGCCCGCATCGACGACCACTCCAGCGGGGCCGAGCTCGAAGAGGTGAACATCGAGGACGTAGATATCGACGACCCGGCGTTCGAGCCGCTGCTTGTCGGCCGCAAGGTCAAGGTGCTGCTGAGCGACGTGGACCTGGTCCGCTGGCGGCAGGACCTGATCGAGGACCGCAACCGCCTCAGCACCCTCCTCTCCGCCGCCCGGCTCGTGACACCCGCCCGCGACCACAAGCTCGCGCTCCTCAAGGATGCAATCCTCAAGAAGTGCGAGAAGCCCATCAACCCCGGCAACCGCAAGGTGATCGTGTTCACCGCCTTCGCGGACACCGCCGACTACCTCTACTCGCAGCTCGCGCCCTGGGCGAAGAAAACACTTGGCGTCGAGTCCGCCGTCATGACGGGTCACGGCCGCAACCACACCACCCTCACTAACCTTCGCAAGGACCACGCCTCGATCCTCAGCGCCTTCTCCCCGCGCTCCAAGCAGCGGCCCGAGGACCTCGCGTCCGAGGGCGAGATCGACCTGCTCATCGCCACCGACTGCATCAGCGAGGGCCAGAACCTCCAGGACTGCGACTGGCTGGTCAACTACGACATCCATTGGAACCCGGTGCGCATCATCCAGCGGTTCGGCCGCATTGACCGCATCGGCTCCACCAACGCCCGCGTGCAGCTTGTCAACTTCTGGCCCAACATGGAGCTGGAGGAGTACATCAACCTTGAGCAGCGCGTCAGCGGCAAGATGGTCCTGCTGGACGTCTCCGCCACCGGCGAAGAGAACATCATCGAGACGCAGTCGGGCGACCCCATGAACGACCTGGAGTACCGCCGCGCTCAGCTGCTCAAGCTGCAGGAGGCCGTGATCGACCTCGAAGACCTCTCCACCGGCGTCTCCATCGCCGACCTCACCCTCACCGACTTCCGCATCGACCTCGCCGAGTACGCCCGCGCCCACCCCGGGGAACTCGAGAACCTGCCGCTCGGCGCTTTCGCTGTCACCACCTCCGCCGACGACGACATCCCGCCCGGGATCATCTTCTGCCTGCAGGCCGTGGAAGAAGAGGGCGTGCCCCCGAAGGTCCTGCCCGAACCGGGGTACCCGCTCGCGCCCAACTATCTCGTGCACGTGGGCGACGACGGCGCCGTGCTGTTGGGCTACACCCAGGCCAAGCAGATCCTCGACCGCCTCAAGCGCCTCTGTATCGGCAAGGACCTCCCCGACGCCTCCGCCTGCGCCCGCTTCGACAAGGCCACCCACTTCGGCCGCGACATGCAGCACGCCCAGAAGCTGCTCGCGGCCGCCACCGCCGCCATCCAAAGCCGCAGCGACGAGCGTTCCGCCGCCAGCCTCTTCACCCCCGGAGGCACCACCACCCGCAAGGGCGAGTTCGCGGGTGTCAACGACTTCGAAGTACTCGCGTACCTGGTCATCCTGCCTCCGGCGAGCGGCATCGCGTGACGGCCGACGAAGTCATCGCGGCTTGCGGGCTCCCTTCCAGCGCCCTGGTGGGGCAGCGCGTCCCCAAGAAGCTGCTCGTGGAGCACGGGGCCGCGACCGGCACCGACAAGAAGTCCATCAACGACCTCGTTGACGAGCTCCACTGGACAGCCGCCCTCAAGCCCACCACCGTCGGGCTTGCCGCCTACCGCGACGACGCCCGCGAAGTGCTCGAAGTCGCCGTGCTCACGCTCACCCTCCGCGCGGGGGCGTCTGACGCCAAGGCCGCGCGCCTCACCGAGCTTGTCCACCGTGCCATTCCATACCCGCTGCTCCTCATCGCCTCGGGGATGCCGACAGGCCCACGCCTCTCCCTGGTCGACAAGCGCTGGTCCCAAGGCGAATCCGGCAAGACCGTCCTTGATGGCGACGTGCACGAGGTGCGCCTTGGCGAGCTCCCCACGGCCCTCTGCCAACAGCTTCTCCCCGCCCTCGCCCTCACCGCGCGCCCCCGGCCCCACCTCTACGCCCTCTACCGCGGCTGGATGGACGCCTTCACGGCGGTGGACGCCGCCCGCCTCACCACCAACTTCCGCGTCCCCGCGACCCCGGAAGAAGCCGCGGAAAGACGCGCCGCGCTGCTGGCGGTTTCCGTGCTGGAAAGTAGAATGGCCTCCCTGCGCTCCCTGGCCACCAAGGAGCGGCAGACCTCGCGCTTGGTGGAACTCAACCTTGAGTTGCAGTTGCTCCAGTCGCAGCACCGTGAAGCCATAGCGAAACTGTGACTGGGAGTACCTTTGAAGAACCAGAAACTCACGATCCGGAAGATTGTCGACTACCTCAACAACCCCGAAAACGAGGGAGGCTTCTGGTTGCCCAACATCCAGCGGCCCTTCGTCTGGAGTGAGGACCAGATCTGCCGGTTGTTCGACTCGATTCTCCGCCAGTACCCAATCAGCACGCTGCTGGTTTGGAAGACGACGAGCGGCATTCGGCGACGCAAGTTCATCGACAACTGGCGCGAAACGCTCAAACTATCCCACTTCTACGTGCCCGAGGACAACAAGAAGAAGTGCTTGGTACTCGACGGGCAACAGCGACTCCAGAGCCTCTTCATCGGGCTGATGGGGAGCTATGAGGGGAAGGAGCTGTACTTCAACATCCTCAGCGGCGAAGTCGCCGCGCCTGACGACGTCAAGTACAAGTTCGCGTTCCTCTCTAAGTCGACCGCGAAGTTTCCTTGGGTTCTCTTCAAAGAGCTCGTAAAAACCAACAAGAGAAAGCGGGAGGTGATCGCGGAGTTCGAAAACAGTGAGGACGTGAGTGAGGCAGACACCGAGAAGATGGAAGACCACCTCGAGTTGATCGACAAGACCTTCAAGATCGAAGAGACGGTCACCTACCAAGAACTCGACAGTATCGACAATCCGGAGCTCTACTCCGAGGACGATGTCGTCGAGGTCTTTATCCGGGCAAACTCCGGCGGAACCCGGCTCGGGAAGTCCGACCTTCTGTTCTCGCTGCTGAACGCGACTTGGGAAACCGCGGACAACAAGATGGAGGATCTGCTCGCTTCCGTGAATTCGCACGGGTTTGCCTTCAACCGGGACTTCGTCCTGAAGACCTGCCTTGTCGTTCTCAACCAAGGTGCAAAGTACGAGGTCGAGAAGTTCCGGAAGAGCGGCGTGCGCGAGGAGATTGAGAGCAAGTGGGACGAACTGGCAGAGGCGATTCAGGAGGTTGCCGATTTCGTTCGAAGCAAAACGTACATCCAATGCGACAAAGCACTCCCCTCGTACCTGGTGCTCATCCCTCTGGTGTACCTTCGTTTCCACTTTCCCGCCGAATGGCGCAAGGCTACTGGCGTGGACAGCTACTTGCTGCGCTGTCTCTTAGCGGGTGCGTTCAGTGGTCAACCCGATACCATAATCGACGCACTCGTACGCGAGTTTCGCCATTCCAAACGGTTCGATCTGAATGAGGCGTTCGGGGTGATCCGCTCGAACGGTCGTTCGCTCGAACTTACGGATTCTCGCCTATTCCAAATGGGCTACGGCAGCGACACCATCCACCTCCTATTCAATCTTTGGTACCGTGACTTCAACCACACACCCGCGTACGACAACAACCTCCCCCAAGTTGACCACATCTTCCCTCAGAGCGTTCTGCAGGACATCAAGGACATCAATCCTGAGACCGGCAAACGCACCCTGATGAGGTACAAGAAGCCGGTCCGGGATCAACTCGCCAACTGCATGCTTCTAACCAAAGAGGAGAACGGGGCCGGCGGCAAGAGTAACATCATGCCAGAAGCGTGGTTTGCCGGGAAGCCCGCTTCGTATCTGGACTTGCACCTGATCCCTACCGACAAGGCACTTTGGAAGCTCGATCGCTTCGACGACTTCGTCGATGCTCGTCAAGACCTCATTCGTGAGAAGTTCAAGCACCTCCTGGTTGCGGCATCATGAGCCGAGCCCTCGAGACCGGTCCAATGCAGAAAATCACAGCCTCCGACCCCCTCGTCCAGTCCGCCGACGTGGTCGCGGAGAACATCGCCAAGCTCAAGTCTCTCTTCCCCGAGATTGTCACCGAGGGCAAGGACGGCGCGGCCATCAACGTCGATGTCCTCAAGCAGCTCGTGGGTGACCGCACGCTCACCGATGCCGACGAGAAGTTCGGCCTCAACTGGCACGGCAAGCGCCAGGCCCGCGCCCTCGCTTTGAAACCCAGCACCGGCACCCTCCGCCCCTGCCCCGAGGACAGCGTGGACTGGGACACCACCAAGAACCTCATGATCGAGGGCGACAACCTCGAGGTTTTGAAGCTGCTCAAGAAGAGCTACGCGGGGAAGGTGAAGCTGATCTATATCGACCCGCCGTACAACCATGGCAGCGACTTGGTGTACCCGGACGATTTTTCGAATGGGGTCATGAATTACCAGATGCTTGTCGGGGACCGCGCTTCGGATGGACGTAGGCTCACCTCAAACCTCGAAACCTCCGGCAGATTTCATACGAACTGGCTCAACATGATCTACCCGCGACTGCGGGCTGCGAGGGACATGCTGCGAGAGGACGGAGCCCTTTTCATTAGCATCGACGACAACGAACTGTCGACTCTTCGACTCGCTGCAAACGAAGTGTTTGGGGAGGAGAACTTCCTTGCCTGCTTCTTATGGAAGAGCCGTCAGAACAAAGACAACCGCAGCGTAAACGGTGCCTCGATCGACCACGAATACCTGCTGTGCTATGGGAATCGAGTACGGGGCGACGAGCGGGATCTGTCCCAATACACCAACCCGGACAACGACAAGCGAGGCCCGTGGACTAGCGCCAACATGGTTGGCATTGCAACTGCCGACCGTCGACCCAATCTCCACTACGATTTGGTTGACCCCGAAACTCGAATCAACTACGGGTGTCCGGATATGGGGTGGCGATACGAGCGAAGCACGATGAGCCAACTAATCGCGGAACGGCGCATTCTGTGGCCCACCGAGCGCGAAGGACGCCCCCGCAGAAAGGCATTCCTGAGCGAGCTCGATTCTGATTTCACAGGCGTCTCGTCGATCATCGGTGAGGGGCTCTTCACTCGCGACGGCACCGCCGACATCGACGCACTCTTTGAAACGCGTGTTTTCAGCTTCCCAAAGCCGGTGGAGTTGATTGCCGCCGTCTTGGATCAAGGCGCAGGCCCAAACGACATTGTGATAGATTTCTTTGCCGGCTCCGGGACGACTGGTCACGCTGTCATGGCGAGAAATGCCGCAAAGGGGCTGTCGAGGCGATTCATTCTCGTGCAGCTCCCGGAGCCGTTGGACCCGGACAACCGCGATCAGAAGACGGCGGCGGACTTCTGTCGGAAGCTCAACCGTCCTACAAACATCGCGGAACTGACGAAAGAGAGATTGAGGCGGGCCAGCCGTAAGCTCCGTACCGAGAATCGTGCATTCAAAGGCGACCTCGGATTCCGTGTGTTTCGGTTGGACCATTCCAACGTCACTGGATGGGATCCTGATCCGGTGCGGCTATCCGACTCGATCGAGCAATATGTCGAGCACATGCGAGCGGATCGCAGCGCCCAAGACCTCCTCTACGAGCTCCTCCTCAAACGCGGCCTCGACCTCTGCACCCCCATCGAGACCAAGAAGATCGCAGGGAAGGAGGTGCACTCGGTGGGCGCGGGCACGCTCATCGCCTGCCTGGCCGAGAAGATCAAGGCCAGCGACGGCGAGGACCTCGCCACCGGCATCGTCAAGTGGCACAAGGAACTGAACCCCGCGGGCGAGTCGGTGGTGATCTTCCGTGACAGCGCCTTCGCCGACGACGTGCTCAAGACCAACGTCACCGCCATCCTCGAGCAGCACGGCCTCAAGAACATCCGGAGCCTGTGATGCAGAAGCGCCGTGGCAAGGTCTCCAGCAGGAAGGCGGGCAAACGGGCCGCGAAGCGGTCCAAGGCTGTCCGCAGCCCGGCACGGTCCAAGGCCCGGGCGAAGGCCAAGGAGAAGACGGCGGCGAAGCATGCCCACCGGAAGAAAACCACGAAGCCGCTCTCATCCCGCCGCACCGCGGCCAAGCCTGCAACGGCGGTCCCGACCAAGCAAGCACCGGTAGCCGCGCCCACCCACAACGAGACCGACGGAACCCCCGCGATGAAGCTGCACTTCGAGCCCGACCTGCCCTACCAACTCTCCGCTATCGAGGCCGTGTGCGACCTCTTCCGCGGCCAGGAGGTCTGTCGCTCCGAGTTCACAGTCACGACCAATAGCAGGAATACGCAGGGGCGGCTCGGGTTCGCCGAGTCTGAGCTTGGAATCGGGAACAAGCTCACCCTCCTTGATGATGAGCTGCTGAAAAACCTCAACGACGTGCAGCTCCGAAACGGACTTGCGCCCTCAAGGACCCTTGAATCTGGCGACTTCACTGTCGAGATGGAAACGGGCACGGGCAAGACCTACGTCTACCTGCGCACGATCTTCGAGCTGAACAAGCGGTACGGCTTCACCAAGTTCGTGATCGTCGTCCCTTCCGTGGCCATCAAGGAGGGCGTCTACAAGAACCTCCAGATCACCGAGGAACATTTCAGGTCGCTGTATGCAGGCGTCCCGATCGACTACTTCCAGTACGACTCGACTGATTTGGGCGACGTACGCACGTTTGCGACGAGTGACCACCTGCAGGTGATGGTGGTCACGGTGGGTGCGATCAACAAGAAGGACGTCAACAACCTCTACAAGCCGAGCGAGAAAACCGACGACTACCGGCCGCTGGACCTGATCAAGGCCACACGCCCCATCATCATCGTTGACGAGCCGCAATCGGTTGACGGTGGCCTCGAGGGGCGGGGTAAGGCGGCGCTCGATGCCATGAACCCGCTTTGCACGCTGCGCTACTCCGCGACGCACGCAGACAAGCACAACATGGTGTACAGACTCGACGCCGTCGACGCCTACACCGAAAAGCTTGTCAAGCAGATCGAGGTGGCGGCGGGCACGATCGAGGACGCCCACAACCGCCCCTACGTCCGCGTCGTGGACATGGGGAACAAGCGCGGTCAGGTGTTCGCCAAGCTGGAGATCGACGTGCAGGGGCTCCACGGCGTCAGCCGCGAGGAGCGGGTGGTCTACGGCGGCGAGAAGCTGGAGCAGGAGACCCGCCGCGCCGTCTACGCGGACATCCGCGTCGGCGAGATCCGGGTCGCCAAGGGCAAGGAGTTCGTCGAGCTCCAGGTCCCCAACGGCGAGCACTTCCTCAAGAAGGGTGCTGTGTGGGGCGGGGTCAGCACCGAGGGCGTGCAGCGTGAGATGATCCGCCGCACCATCAAGGAGCACCTGGACAAGGAGAAGCGGCTGCGGCCGCTGGGGATCAAGGTGCTCAGCCTCTTCTTCATCGACTCGGTGGAGAAGTACCGCAAGTACGACAAGGACGGCAATCCAGAGAAGGGCGAGTACGCCAGGGTGTTCGAGGAGGAGTACGCCCGCCTCGCCCGGCACCCCGACTACAAGACGCTGTTCAACGAGGTGGACCTCAGCAAGCAGGCCGCCGAGGTCCACAACGGGTACTTCTCGATCGACAAGAACAAACGCTGGACCGAGACCACAGAGAGCAACGAGGGCGGACGCGAGGCCGCGGAGCGCGCGTACAACCTGATCATGAAGGAGAAGGAGAAGCTGCTGAGCCTGGACACGCCGCTCAAGTTCATCTTCTCCCACTCGGCCCTGCGCGAGGGCTGGGACAACCCCAACGTGTTCCAGATCTGCACGCTGCGGGACATCCAGACCGAGCGGGAGCGGCGGCAGACCATCGGGCGCGGACTTCGCATCTGCGTGAACCAGAAGGGCGAGCGCGTCCGCGGCTTCGACGTGAACACTCTGACGGTGATCGCGACCGAGCGGTACGAGGAGTTCGCCGAGAAGCTGCAGAAGGAGATCGAGCAGGACACCGGCATCCGCTTCGGTATCGTGGAGCAGCACCAGTTCGCGGGCATCGCCACCGTGGACGGGCAGGGCACGCGCAAGCCGCTGGGGTACGAGCAGTCCAAGGTGCTGTGGGAGCACCTCCGGGCCAAGGGCTACGTCAACGCCCAGGGCAAGGTGCAGGACGCCCTCAAGACCGCCCTCAAGGAGAAGACCCTCGACCTGCCGCCCGAGTTTGAGGCTCAGAAGGACCAGGTGGCGGAGGTGCTGCGGAAGCTGTCGGGCCGCCTGGAGATCAAGAACGCCGACGAGCGCCGCCCCGTCAAGCTCAACAAGCAGGTCTACGCGGGCGATGACTTCAAGGCCCTGTGGGACCGCATCAAGCACAAGACCACCTACCGCGTCGAGTTCGACAACGAGGAGCTGATCAAAAAGTGCATCCAGGCGCTCAGGGACGCCCCGCCCATCCCGCGGGCGCGGCTCCAGTGGCGCAAGGCCGACGTGGCCATCGGCCGCGGCGGCGTGGACACCACCGAGACCGAGAGCTCGCCCACGATCACGCTGGACGAGAGCGACATCGAGCTGCCCGACATCCTGACCGAGCTCCAGGACCGCACCCGCCTGACCCGCCGCACCATCTGCCGCGTTCTCATCGAGAGCGGGCGGCTGGACGACTTCCGCAAAAACCCCCAGCAGTTCATCGAGCACGCAGGCGAGGCTATCAACCGCTGCAAGCGGATGGTGCTCGTGGACGGTATCAAGTACCAGAAGCTGGGCGACACCGAGGTCTACGCCCAGGAGCTCTTCGAGCAGGAGGAGCTGACCGGGTACCTCAAGAGCATGATGGACGCTCGCAAGGCCGTGTACGAGCAGGTGGTGTACGACTCAGAGTCGATCGAGAAGAAGTTCGCCACCGAGCTCGAGAACAACACGGCTGTGAAGGTGTACGCCAAGCTCCCCGGCTGGTTCCGCGTGCCCACGCCCCTGGGCGACTACAACCCGGACTGGGCCGTCCTCGTCGAGGAGGACGGCCGCGAGCGGCTGTACTTCGTGGTGGAAACCAAGCCGTCCCTGTACGACGATGTGCTCCGGGGTACGGAAGGGGGCAAGATCGCCTGCGGCCGGGAGCACTTCAAGGCCCTCAGCGAGGCGGGCCACTCTGCGAAGTTCATTCGTGCGACCTCTCTCGATGAGGTACTGAACCACCAAGAGCCGCTCACGGCGGGTGCACAATGATCCCGAGCGGGGAGGACTTCGAGACTGGGTTGCGGGCCCTCTTCACCGCTGCGGAAGCCGCCGGGCTGCCCTCAATCGACGTCGAAAGCTGCGACCTGCACACAAAGCTCGGCGGCTACCCGGGACGAGGCCACCGTATGGCCAACTGCTGCCGCGTCATGCGGAAGCTCATGAACGCTGCTCATGGGGACACGAAGGTCTCGCCGGGCGAACTCAAGAGGGATACGGCACACCTCATCATCCGGTACAAGCTGCCACGACCCACCGTCTGCTAGTACCGACGACAGCGGCGCGTAGCAGCGGCGGCGGAACGGGATCAACCTGGCGTGCGGCGGGCGCATCAGCGGGTGCAACGGGCCGGTGCTGACGATCGATCCGGTGCAGGGCGGGGACACGGGCGTGTACGAGGTGGTGGTGACGAACGCGTGCGACTACACGGTGAGCCCGGCCACGGCGCTGCTGGTGGAGGCCCCGTGTGGGAGCGCCGACTTCAACGGCGACGGCGACATCGGCACGGACGCGGACATCGAGGCGTTCTTCCGCGTGCTGGGCGGGGGCAGCTGCTGAGGGGAAGTGGCAGAGTGGCGAAGTGGCAAAGTGACGGAGAGACGGAGTGGCGGAGTGACGAAGTGACGGAGCAGTCCGGCGCATCCGCACATCCCCCCACTCCTCGTCCCATCCTGCCCCCTCCGCGCACCTCCGCCTACTCCGCGTGACTCCGCGGTGGTGCTTTCGGATCTCCATCTTCGCGGCTGCGCTCCCCTTCGCGGGCTTCGCGTTCAGGCTTTGGCCTTGGGCCGTGGGGAACCAGGACGTGATGGTGGTGGTTCAGGTCTTGGCGCTGCCGATCCAAGCCTTGGCGCGGCAGGTTCAAGCCTTGGCGCGGCAGGTTCAAGGCCTGGCGCGGCAGGTTCGGGGCTTGGCGCTGCCGGTTCAAGGCTTGGCGCTGCCGAATCAAAGACCGGGTCCACGCTTGCGGCGTGCCGGCGGGGGTGGCGGCGGGGGTGTCCGACGCGGTCAATCGGTTATTGGGCGTGGCGGGGAGCGTTTTCGGGTGTCAGCGGATGAGGGCGGCGAGCAGGTCGGTGATGCCCTGGCCGCGGGTGGCGACGGTTTCGAGGATGGGGCGGCGGCCGGCGACGTCGCGGAGGTCTCTTACTAACTCGTTCTCGCCGGGGTGGTCGGCCTTGTTGCACACGAACAGGTCGGCGATCTCGAGGATGCCGGCCTTGTCCATCTGCACGGCGTCGCCCATGCCGGGCGTGAGCACCACCGCGGTGGTGTCCACGAACTTGCGGATCTTCGTCTCGTTCTGTCCAGCGCCGACGGTCTCCACAAAGAGGGTGTCGATGGGCCCGCCGTCGGCGTCCCCATCGAAGGCCCCGCCGATGAGCTCGATCACCGCGGGCAGGCTGGCGTAGTCCTCGCCGCTGATGGCCAGCGAGCGGTAGTAGACCTTGTCGTCCAGGGTGTTGAAGTCCACGCGCAGGCGGTCGCCCAGCAGGGCGCCGCCGGTGATGGGGCTCATGGGGTCGAAGGCAATAACGGCGCAGCGGCCGGAGTAGCCGGGCTCGCCCGCGCCCCCGGCCTGGGCACGCCGCACGAACTCCGCGGCCATGGACGCGACCAGGGTGGACTTGCCGGCGCCGGGGGAGCCGGTCACGCCGATGACACGGCGGGGGCGGCGGCGTCTGGCCCCGGCGCGGAGGGGCTTGCCGTCGTGCACCAGCGAGATGTCACGGGCGAGCTGGGCGGTGACGGCGTTGCCGCCCCCACTCCCGCCCGACATCCGGCTTCCGACATCCGGCATCCGCTCCTTCGTCGCCCCGTGCACGGCGTTGACGATGTCCAGCAGCCCCACGCCGGTGGTGAAGCACTTGCCGATGCCCGCCTCCATGAGCTTGGGGAGGTCCTCCTGGGGGAGGATGCCGCCCATGTAGACGGGCAGGTCGGGGCGGCCGAGTTTCTTGAGCTCGTCCACCAGGCGCGGGCCCAGTACCAGGTGCGAGTTGGACATCATGGAGGCGCAGATGACGTCGCAATCCTCGTCGCGGGCGGAGATGGCGAGCGAGCGCGGCGTCTGCCAGAGGCCGGAGTAGATGACGTGCACGCCCGAGTCGCGGAGGGCGCGGGCGATGACCTTGACGCCGCGGTCGTGGCCGTCCAGGCCCATCTTGCCCAGGAGCACGCGAGGGCGGTGCGGGAGGTCGGCGCAGCGGTCCTTCTTCTCGAACTCGGTAGTGGGGACGTTGAGGGCGGTGGTCATTCGGGCGGATTCTAAGGCGGGAATACCAAACACGGAGCCACGGAGGGGAAGGAGAAAGGCGCTACCGAAAGAGGAACGCGGAGGGGGCGGAGGTGCGCGGGGGCGGGAACAGGGGGAGGGGTGAGCATTGTCTCCTGCCTTGACCCATGCCTTCCGTCCGCGCAACTCCGCTCACTCCGCAAACTCCGCGGTAGTGCCTTGGCCTTCCCGTTCCCAATCCAACCCTCCGTGCTCTCCGTGCCTCCGTGTTTGGAACCCCGCCTCATTACACTGCCGCCATGAGCGACCAACCCGCGCCCGCCGGAAGCAGGAGCTTCCGCTATTACGATCTTGTCATGGCCGGCTTCGTCGCCGTGCTGCTGTGCTCAAACCTGATCGGGCCGGGGAAGACCTGCCTCTTCAACCTGCACGCCGACGTGGTGCCCGAGTGGAAGGACGGGGCGCTGCTGTGGGGCCCGCTGCTCGCGTTCGGGGCGGGGAACCTGTTCTTCCCCTTCTCCTACATCTTCGGGGACATCCTGACCGAGGTGTACGGGTATGCCCGGGCGCGGCGGGTGATCTGGGCGGGGTTCATGGCCATGCTGTTTGCGACCCTGATGGCCCAGGTCGTCATCCACCTGCCGGTGGACCCGCGCGAGCCCTTCAACGAGCGCATGCAGCCGGCCCTGGAGACGCTGTTCGGGGGGACGTGGCGGATCGTCGCGGCCTCCGCCGTCGCCTTCTGGGCTGGGGACTTCGCCAACTCCTATGTGCTCGCAAAGATGAAGGTGCTGACCCGGGGCCGGTTCCTGTGGACGCGGACCATCGGGTCCACCATCGTGGGCCAGGGGCTGGATAGCGTGATCTTCTACCCCGTGGCCTTCGCCGGGATCTGGAAGAGCGAGACGCTGGTGCAGGTCGTGATCTTCAACTGGCTCTTCAAGGTGATGGTGGAGGTGGTGCTGACCCCCCTGACCTACGCCATCGTGGGTTTCCTCAAGCGCAAGGAGGGCGTCGACCACTTCGATACCCACACAAACTTTACACCCTTCACCCTCAAGGACTGACGGTGGGCTTGCAAACACCCCCCCACCCGTGGTTATGCTGCACCCCGTCCAAGGGGGAAGCCAACGCATGAAGCCCATCCATCTTGTCACGCTGATCCTGGTCGCGGTCGCGGTGATGCTGGGCATCACCATGATGAAGAAGAAGCAGGAGCAGAGCGCCCCGAAGGTGGCCGCTTCGTCGGGCCCGCCCGCGGGGGCGACCTTTGTCGACGTGGAGAAGGCGCCGCTGGACGTGATCATGAGCGGCAACATGTACGTCGGGCAGTGGATCAAGGAGCCCGGCTGGCAGGTGGCGATCAAGGAGATCACTAAGTCCTCCGACGGCGGCAAGGCCCTGCGGATCGAGGTGAGCCAGCCGAGCACCCTGCGCGGGTCGGCGTGGATCGTGGCCGTGGTGCCCGAGGACACCGACATCAAGGTCAACCAGTTCGTCATGCTCAGCGGGCGCATC